>DATAQP010000461.1:0-2864 GCA_036264595.1 Allostellaceae bacterium | reverse complement strand
CCGTCATCGCGCCGAAATCTATCGCCGGTTCATGGAACGGGCGGGCCGCCGCCTTTCTTAGTCGGAAGCCCCCCTCTCGCGCTGTGAGGCGCCCCGCTAACGATGCCGGGCCGGCGCGCGCGATCCCAGTACCGAATGCGCTGGCCGGTCGGCGAGGTGACGGGCCAAAACCGTGAACGCCGTGGAATAGAGGCCGGCTATCGTGAACGCCGCATAGAAGGGCAGCGGCGCGCTCTTGCCGATGAGGACGGTGAGATAGAGGAAGAAGGTCGGTACCGGCAGCAGGATGCGGCCGAGGATCGACCACCCCACCGGCAGGGAGCCGACGGCGAAGGCGGCGCCGAGCAGCAGCGCCTCGAGCGGCACCGGGAGCAGATCGTTCTCGTCCTCGGCAATGACGCGCTGGCCGAGCGCCCCCAGCGTGAAGGCGGCAACGACGCCGCCGAGCAGCAGCGCGGTCATGACCCGGTTGAGGCGCCGGCGCCGCGCCCGGGCGAGCACGTCGCGCGAGCGTTGCGCGGGCGCTTCCGGCGGCACCGGAGGGGTGCTGATGACGGGTTCCGTCATCCTAGGCCGGCCCGAACAGCGTGCGGTCGCCGAGATCCTCGGCGCGCGCGCGTTCGAGTTCCTCGTTGTAGCGGCGGAGCGCATAGCCTTCGGTCAGGTAGCCGACGACACGAGCGCTTCTGACGCTGTCGAGCACGGCCAGCGTCTCGCTCTCGGCGCTGAGGAAGCGGGCGAGGGCGACGCGGACATTCTGCTCGGGCAGGAGGAAATGATCGGCGACAAGGCTGAGCGCCTCACCCAGCTTCTGGTCGAGCTTGTCGTCGAGATCGGGATTGTGCACATCGGCGGTGGCGATGATGCCGGCATAGCGGCCGTTGCCGTCGACCAGGAGGACGCGCTTGGTGGCGCCGAGCGGAAAGCGCTCCCGGAAGGCGCGGATCGTCGCAGCGGCGGCGGTCGTCTGGACGTCGCGCTGCATCAGCTTGCCGACCGTCAGATCCTCCATCCAGCCGATATCGTAGCCGCCGCGAATCGGCACGCCGCGCAAATGAAAGCGCCATGTCGCGAAGGAGTAGCCGAAGGTGAGGCGGACGACGAGCGAGGCGATGATGACCCCGACCATCACGCCCAATGTCGCAAGGAAGCTGCCGGTCAGCTCGAGCACCAGGAAGATCATGGTGAGCGGGGCGCCGACGATGCCCGCCGCCACCGAGCTCATGCCGACCAGCGTATAGGCGATGCGGTCGAGCTCGATATCGGCGATGCCGAACTGCTGGATCGCGACTTGCAGCGCAACCACTGCGGCGCCGCCGAAAACCGCGCCGAGAAGCAGCGACGAGCTGAACAGCCCGCCGCGGAACCCGGTGCCGACCGAGACCGCCGAGGCCAGCGCCTTGGCGGCGATCAGCCCGACCAGGATGCTCCACGGCAGGGGGTGCTCGAGGATCTGCTGGATGGCGCCATGGCCACTGCCCAGCACCTGCGGATAGATCGTCGCGATCAGCCCCACCGCCACGCCGCCGATGGTCGGCCGCAGCCAGGACGGCATCCCCTGCCGGCGCACCAGCCGCTCGATCCGCGACACCGCGATCATGGTGGCGATCGCGATCCCCGCCGCGAGGATGCCGAGCCCGGCGAACAGCGCGTAGTCCATGCCCGCGATATGGACCTGCGCATCGAGCCCGAAGATCGCCTCCTCGCCGGAGATCGCTCGCACCACCAGCGTGCCGGCGAGCGCCGCCATGGCGATCGGCGCCAGCATGACCGGCGCATAATTGCCGATCACCAGCTCGAAGGCGTAGAACGCACCGGCGAGCGGTGCGTTGAAGGCGGCGGCTATCGCCGCGGCGGCGCCGCAGCCGACCAGGGTGCGCAGGTCGCTGCGCCGGAACCCCAGGCTCTGGCCGAACCATGAGGCGATGCCCGAGCCCATCTGCGTATAGGCCGCCTCGAGCCCGACCGAGGCACCGAAACCGGAAGAGATGAGAGTGAGGACGGTCAGATTGCCGCTGTCGGTGAGCGACATCTTGCCGCCGAACAGGGCGTTGGCCTCGATCGCGTCGACGATCTCGCGCGGACGCCAGCGACGGATCAGCATGCTGACGCCGCCGGAGAGCGCCCCGCCGACCGTCGGCAGTAGCAGGATGCGCCACCAATCGAGCGCGCTGTCCTCGCTGAGATGGGTGCCGGTAGGGAGGGCGAAGGTGACCTCGTGGATCCGCTGCACCATCACCTGCATGACGATGACCCCGAGCCCGACGGCAGCGCCCAGCGCGGCGCTCGCCACGATGAGCGCGACCTCGTTGTTGCGCAGGTTCTTTCGTCGCAAACCGCGCAGCAGGAGCCGCCAGCGCAGGCGCAGATCGACGAAGGAGGTCGCGGACCTAATCATCGCGCAAAGGGGTCATCGGATGACGCAGAAAAGACAAAGCAATCGATTATAGGCTCGTCGCGCGCGACGCACTCCAGCTATATGTTGGCAGCGCGGCCGGGGACAAGCAGTGGCCGAAGGCCGCTTCCTCGGACACAAGCAGTGGAGAAGGGCGATTCGCGGTATCGTCATGGCGGTGAGCTGCAGCCCCAGCCACACCATGGGCAAGCCGAACCAGGACAGCATTCGGCTGATCCGTCGGGCTCGGCGTCAAGGGCGACACCCATGCCGGCACCACGGTGAGGCATCGCTCGCGGGTGGCGCGCTATCCGACCCAGCCCAACCTGCGGCAGATCCACCTCATCCATGGCGAGCTCCATGACGAGCTGCGCGCCGCCGGCTTCGACCTCTCGCCAGGGCAGCTCGGCGAGAACGTGACGACGAGCGGTCTCGCTCTGCTGGCCCTGCCCACCGGCACTCGGCTGCG
>DATAQP010000045.1:0-4965 GCA_036264595.1 Allostellaceae bacterium | reverse complement strand
ACTGAGATGAACGTCGAGCGTCAATTCGCCGCCGCCCTGGCGCTTCAGCGCAAGGGCAAGCATGCAGCAGCCCGGGATCAATACGAGCGGATCGTCGCCGCTCGGCCCGACCATGTCGACAGCCTGAACAATCTCGCCGTCATCGAATGGACGCAGAAGAATCTGCCGCGTGCGCTCGATCTCTTGGGACGCGTGGTCGCGCTCGCGCCGACCAACCCGATCTACCTGCGCAGCCTCGGCCAGCTGCTCAACGACATGGGCACCTACGATCGGGCGGCGACGGCATTCGGGCTCGCCGCCAAGCTCGCTCCGGCGGACGCGTTGTCCTGGCATTATCTCGGCGTCACCTTCTTCCATCTCGAGCGCTGGGACGATGCGATCGCCGCCTCGCTCAAGGCGATCAAGCTCAATCCGCAGAATGCCGACGCCTTCCAGAATCTTGCCGTCACCCTGGCCGCCTTGCGCCAGTTCGAGCGCGCGACGGAGCTTCTCCAGGAGGCCGTCCGCCTCGATCCGCGCTCCTTCGGCGCCTGGTACAATCTCGGCAACCAGCTGCTGATGCTCAATCGCTTCGATGCGGCCGCCGAGGCGTTTCGGCGATCGATCGCACTGCAGCCCAATCGCGCGGATTCGCATCTCAACCTCGCCATCGCCCTGCTGACCGAAGGCAGGCTGAAGCAGGGCTGGCGCGAGTTCGAGTGGCGCTGGCAAAGCGAGCACATGCGTAACCAGCAGCGTCCCGCCGCGCTGCCGCGCTGGGACGGCTCGCGCAAGGCGCGGACGATCCTGCTTCATGCCGAGCAAGGCCTGGGCGATACGCTGCAATTTTGCCGCTACGCGCCGCTGGTCGCCGCGCGCGGGCATGAGGTGGTGCTCGAGGTGCAGCCGGAGCTGGTCGATCTGCTCGGCCACAACCTTGCCTCGGAGTCGCTCAGGATCGTCGCCCGGGCGCTGGACTATCCCGGCATCGCGGGCCTGCCGCGGTTCGATGCGTTGTCGCACCTGATGACCTTGCCCGGCATCTTCAAGACGACGCTGGAGACCATCCCGAACGCCCCCTATCTGCGCGCGCCCGAGGACAAGGAAGCTGCCTGGCGCCGGCGTCTCGATGGGCTTCCCGGCGGCTTGCGCGTCGGCCTCGCCTGGGCGGGCAACCCATGGAACAACAGCCGCGTCGTCGATGCCTTCCGCTCGATGCCGCTGGCGACGCTCGCGCCGCTCTTCGAGACGCCGGGCATCACCTTCCTCTCGCTGCAGAAGGGCGAGGCGGCGCGACAGCTGCGCGAGGCGCGTGCGCTGTCATGCCATGACCTGACGCCCGAGCTCACGGATTTCAGCGAGACGGCGGCGCTGGTTGCCAATCTCGATCTCGTCATCTGCGTCGATACGGCCGTCGCCCATCTCGCCGGCGCCATGGGCAAGCCGGTCTGGATGCTGTCGCGCTTCAACGGCTGCTGGCGCTGGTTCACCGATCGTCCGGACAGCCCGTGGTACCCGTCGATGCGCATCTTCCGCCAGCAGGCGGACCGCTCGTGGCCGCGCGTCATCGAGGAGGTTCATAGCGCCCTTTGCCAATGGGGCGAGGGGCAGCAGCGGCCGGAAAGCTCGGCAGCCTGAGCCGCCTGCTTAGCGTCCGGCGGCGAGAGCGCGGGCGATCTGGTGGTGGACGGCGGGCGGTTGCGCCGCATTCGCCCCCGGCGCGACCGCCAGGCGGCGGCGCGTGCGGAAGGGACGCGCCGAGCGGCCGCAGGCGCGGTAGATCGAATCGCAGACCGCATCGACCTGGGTCAGCGTCATGTCGAGCCAGAAGGGCAGGCCGACGACGCGACGACCTAGCTCATCGGTCACCGAGAGATCGTCGCGCGGGCAATCGGCGAAGGCCGGCTGGGCATGACAGCCGGTGCCCCACCAGTTCAGCGTGGCGATCCCCTCCGCGGCGAGACGCGCCGGCCCGTCGGCTCGATCGGCGGGCCAGGTGACGCTCATCGTCGAGGTCACCCATCCCTCGCCGAAGCGCGGCATGATGTCGACGACGCCGTCGGGCCCGAGATTCTGGCGATAGCGCTCGGTCAGGGTGGCGAATTTCGCCCGTGCCGCCGGCCATATGTCGAAGGAGGCGAGGCCGATCGCCGCGGCGTATTCCGAGACCTTGGCGTTGATCCCGGCCGACATCGCGAGACGGCTGCCGTAGAAGCCGAAATTGGTCAGCCGTCGGAACCGCTCGAGCCATTCGGGATCGCGGCAGATGACGGCGCCACCCTCGCCGATGCCGAAGACCTTGGTCGCGTGCAGGCTGACGACCATCGGCGAGCGGCCGATCGCCAGCGGCCCGCCGGCGCGCAGCGAGTCGAAGGAGGCGGCGGCATCGACGATGACGGGAATCCCGGTGCGCTCGCTGAGCGCGTCCCAGGCCACCATGTCGAAGGGCATGCCGAAGGGCGAGACGATGAAGATGGCGCCGACGCGGTCGAGATCGTCGCGCGCGGCGATGGCAGCGGGATCGGGCATCCACGTCTCAAGGTCGACGTCGACGAAATGGATCTTCAGCCCGGCTTGGATGACGGCACCGGCGGAGGCGACGAAGGTCCAGGACGGCATCAGGCAGAGACTGCCCGGACGCACACCGCTCGCCTGCAAGGCCAGGGTCAGCCCGATGGTCGCATTGGCGACCAGCGCGACATCGTTATTCTCGACGCCCCAATGGTCGGCCAGCTTGCCCTGGAAACGGAACCAGAGATGGCCGGAGTTGGTGTACCAGTGATTGGCGTCGATTTCCCTGAGATAGGGCACGATCGAAGAAGCAAGCGGAAGGCGCGGCTTGGCGACCGGAATGAGCGGCGCCATGAGGGGGCTGCGAACCGGCGGCGATGGGGACGGGGATCGCGGCCCCGGCACGACAGTCTTCACGGCGTCACTCCGCATCTCGCATGCGGCCATTCGACGCCTGAGTGGTTAAAATCACATGAATACGGCAGCGAATCCGCCGGCCACGGAAAGCCGCGGAGAACCGTCAGTCCGCAGTCTCGGCCAAGCTGCGGCGGTCGACCTTGCCGTTGGCGTTGCGCGGCAGCTCGCCGCGGGTCTCGAAGCGCTGCGGGATCATGTAGTCGGGCAGGGTGAGGCGCAGCAGCCGGCGCAGCTCGGCTGCGTCGGGAATGGCCGCGCCCGCGACATAGGCGACGATGTGCTTGAAGCCGCGCTGGCCCGGCTTGTAGACCACCGCGGCCTGCGCGACGGATTCCATGCGGTAGAGCGCCGCCTCGATCTCCTCAAGCTCGATGCGATAGCCCATATGCTTGATCTGGTTGTCCTTGCGGCCGACAAAGGAGAGCGCGCGCCCGTCGGCGGCGAGGCGGACGAGATCGCCGGTGCGGTAGCAGCGCTCAACCCAGGCCGGGTTGACCGGGTTGGGGCGGAAGCTCAGCGCCGTGCGCTCAGGATCGTTGTAATAGCCGAGCGCCACCTGCGGACCGAGCAGCCAGAGCTCGCCGACCTCGCCGGGCGCGACCTGGCGGTCCTCCTCGTCGAGCACCAGGAAGTCGAAATTGTCGGTCACCGGGCCGAGCTGCGCCAAGCCTGCCTGGTCCTCGAGATCGCTCGCCTCGATGTCGCGCGCGCTGCAGATGCAGGTGCATTCCGTCGGGCCGTAGACATTGATCAGCGTGGCGCGGTTGCCGAACATGTCGTGCAGCCGGCGCAGCTCGGGCTTGGGATAGCCCTCGCCGCCGAAGACGAAGGCACGCACCGTCGGCAGCCGCTTGGCGCCGAGCGCCTTCATCGACATGAGATAGATCAGCATCGAGGGAACCGAGAACCACACGGTGCAGCCGGCCGCCTCGACCGCCTTGACGCAGCTCTGTGCGTCGCTCGCCAGCGCGCGCGGGACGGGCGCCAGAGCCGCGCCGTTGAGCAGCGCGGCATAGAAATCGAACACCGAGTTGTCGAAATACATCGGGTTGACATTGGTTAGCACGTCGTCCGCGCCGATGCTGAACCGCGCGCGCGCCCAGGCGGCGAAATTGAGCACATTCGCGTGCGTCATCACCGCGCCTTTCGGCGTCCCCGTCGAGCCCGAGGTGTACATGATGTAGGCTGGGTCGGCGCCGGTCACCTCGCTCGAGGAGACGGGCTCCGGCGGTGCCGCAGCGTAATCGCGGCGCACCTCCGGCGCGGCCCAGTCGAGCGTCGCGGCGCCGACCGACGCGGCCGCGCTCAGCGCTGCCTCGGGCAGCGAATCGCCGACCACCAGGCGGGGCCGACAGGTCGAGAAGATGCGCTCGAGCCGCTCGGCCGGATTGGTCTCGTCGAGATTGACGTAGACGGCGCCCGATTTGAGGCAGGCGAGCATGGTGGCGTAGGCGTCGAGCGTCTTGGTATGGACGATGCCGACGACGTTGCGGCGTCCGATGCCGCGGCTGCGCAGCATGTGCGCGACTCTGTCGGCGGCGGCGTCGAGCTCGCCGTAGCTCGCCACGCGGTCCGGCAGGCGCAGGGCCGGACGGGAGGGGTGGGCGGCGGCGAGCGCCGAGAAGATCTGGCCGGCGGTGAAGCGATAAGGAGCCGCCGGTTCAGCCGGCATCATCGTCGAGCTCCGTGCGGGCGGCTCTTGTGCACGACCGGCGATCCGGTGTGGGTTAACGGTATGCTAACCATTTTGCAGCGATCCTGCGTATTACTATTCCACTATCTATCACGATGATATTCCACGGCAGGTTGCCCGACAACCAAGGGTCGCGTACGGCGGCTGGTGAGAAGGCGATCGCATCATTCCACGCACCGGGAAGAACACCACCATGACCGGCTCTGCACCGCTGCGCCCCTACGTCGAAGGCATCATGGAGTCGCGCAGGTTCGCGCACCGGCGGGAAGCCTATTGGCAGGGCGTCCAGGAAATCCTCGGCATGGGCATCCCACCGGTGGACCTGATCCACCACGCGCCCGCCTTTGCCGGTCACATGAATCTCG
>DATAQP010000449.1:0-9866 GCA_036264595.1 Allostellaceae bacterium | reverse complement strand
TCCTTCCGCCTCAACGACAATGCCGAGATCGCGGGCGCGCCGGGCAGCTCGGCCTGGTGGGACAAGATTCCGGTGAAGGCGCAGGGCTGGGACGCCAAGCGCTTCAAAGAAGCCGGTTTCCGCTCCGTTCCCGGCAGCGTCGTCCGCCACTCCGCCTATATCGCGCCGAACGTCATCATGATGCCGTCCTTCGTCAATGTCGGCGCCTATGTCGACAGCGGCACGATGGTCGATACCTGGGTGACGGTCGGCTCCTGCGCCCAGATCGGCAAGAATTGTCACCTCTCGGGCGGCGTCGGCATCGGCGGCGTGCTCGAGCCGCTCCAGGCCGAGCCCGTCATCATCGAGGATAATTGCTTCATCGGCGCGCGCTCCGAGGTCGTCGAGGGTGTCATCGTCGAGGAAGGGAGCGTCCTCTCGATGGGCGTCTTCATCAGCGCCACCACCCGCATCGTCGACCGCGCCACCGGCGAGATCTTCCGCGGCCGCGTCCCCGCCTATTCGGTGGTCGTCCCCGGCAACCTGCCGGGCGGCACCTATCCCGACGGCAGCCCGACGCCTGGTCTCTATTGCGCCGTCATCGTCAAGCGGGTCGACGAGCGCACCCGCGCCAAGACCTCGATCAACGAGCTCCTGCGCGATTGATGGGGATGAGAGCGCTGAATGTGCCGCGGCCATATCCTTCGACTACCCCCTCGCGGGCTACGCTCAGGATGAGGGCAGTGGGCGGATATAGCGCAGAAGCTAGGCGGAGGACTCCCCTCATCCTGAGCGCAGCTGCGGAGCAGCGCAGTCGAAGGATCGGGTCCGAGACACCATGATCTCCAACCACCTCGTCGATCCGGTCGCCCTCGCCGGCGAGCTCATCCGCCGGCCGAGCGTGACGCCGCATGACGAGGGCGCCATCGCGCTGCTCGCCGGAACGCTCGAGAGTCTCGGCTTCGCCTGCCATCGCCTGGTCTTCTCGGAGGAAGGCACCGCCGACATCGTCAATCTCTATGCCAGGCTCGGTAACGCGGGGCGCAATTTCTGCTTCGCCGGCCATACCGATGTCGTGCCGACGGGCGATCCCGCGAGCTGGACGGTGGAGCCCTTCGCCGGGTCAGTCGTCGATGGCGAGCTGCGCGGCCGCGGCGCCGCCGACATGAAGGGCGCCATCGCCTGCTTCGCCGCAGCGGTGTCGCGCTTTCTCGCCGCGCGCGGACCGGAGTTCGGCGGCTCGATCAGCCTCCTCATCACCGGCGACGAGGAAGGCATCTCGATCAACGGCACCAGGAAGGTGCTCGACTGGCTGAAAGCGCGCGGCGAGCGCCTCGATGCCTGCGTCGTCGGCGAGCCGACCAACGCCGCGACGCTCGGCGACATGGTCAAGATCGGACGCCGCGGCAGCCTGACCGGCACGCTGACCGTGCACGGTATCCAGGGCCATACGGCCTATCCGCATCTCGCCGACAATCCGGTCCATCGCCTCGTTCAAATGCTGCATGCGGTGACGGCGACGCCGCTCGACGCGGGCACGGCGCATTTCCAGCCCTCGACCCTGCAGGTCTCGACTGTCGATGTCGGCAACCCCGCCGCCAACGTCATCCCGGCCGAGGCGCGCGCCGTCTTCAATATCCGCTTCAACGATGGCTGGACGAGCGCACGGCTCAAGGACTGGCTGCGCGCGAAGTTCGACGCCCTCGGCGGGCGCTACGACCTCGCCATAAGGGTGAGCGGCGAATCCTTCCTGACGCCGCCCGGCGCGGTCAGCGACATCCTCACCGCCGCGATCGATCGGACGCTCGGCCGCAAGCCCGAGCTTAGCACGACCGGCGGCACCTCGGATGCGCGCTTCATCCATGAATTCTGTCCGATCGCCGAGTTCGGCCTCGTCGGCCTCACCATGCACAAGGTCGACGAGCGCGTCGCAATCGCCGATCTTGCCGTCCTCACGACGATATACCAGACGGTCCTCGACCTCTATTTTCCGACGCCGTGATGGCGATCCCGGCCGATATCGCCAACGCGCTGCACGGCGCCTGGCGCCTCGCCCGCTTCGACCGCAGCGGCGCCGCCTTCTTCGAGCACAGCGAGAGGGCGTTCTGGCGCTCTTTCCTCGCCGCCCTCATCGCCTTTCCCGCCTTCCTGCTCTTCCTGCCGCTCGGCTCCGGCGATGTGGAGGCCGGGACGATCGACTGGATGCGCGTCTTCCTCGTCGAGACGATCGCCTATGTCATCGGCTGGACGGCCTTCCCGCTCGTCATCCTGCCGGTCACCCGCTTCCTCGGCCGCGAGGCGGCGTGGCTCGATTTCATCATCGTCTACAACTGGTCGCAGGTGCTGCAATATGGGCTCATTCTGGCCGTTATCGGGCTCAGCCTGAGCGGCCTCGTGCCGCCGCTTCTCGCCACCCTTCTGCTTTACCTCGCCTATGTCGCGGTCTTCGCCTATGAAGGCTTCATCGCCCGCATCATGCTCGATATCAGCTGGCCGGCGGCCGGCATGATCGTGCTCATCGACCTCGTCGTCGGCCGGCTCATCTCGATGACTGCCGAGTCGCTGCATTGAGGCCGCACGCGGTCGGGCTGCTCAAAAATTCGATCGCGTCGCTCTTGCGCCCAGGATGGGGCGATTATTCCGCCGAGATCAAGGCCCTACCGCTGATAGACGACGCGCACAAGGTAGAGGCCCTCGGGCGGCGCGGTCGGGCCACCCTCTCTTCGGTCGCGCGCCGCGAGCGCTGCGCTGACGTCGGCGGCATTCCATTTGCCGGCGCCCACCAGCTTCAGCGTTCCCACCATGTTGCGCACTTGGTGGTGGAGGAAGGAACGCGCCTCGGCGACCACCCTTATGTCGTCCCCCTCGCGCATGACGTCGAGCCGGTCGAGCGTCTTGACCTGGGACTTGGCCTGGCACAGCGAGTCGCGGAAGGTGGTGAAATCGTGCCGCCCGAGCAGCAGCTGCGCCGCTTCGTGCATCGCGGCGGCATCGAGCGTCGGTCCGACATGCCAGGCGCGACCGCGCTCGAGCGCCAGCGGCGCCCGCCGGTTGACGATGCGGTAGAGATAGGCGCGACCGCGCGCCGCGCGCCGCGCATCGAAAGTCTCGGCGACGCGCTCGACGTCGAGCACGGCGACCGCAGCCGGCTTCGCATGAAAATTGAGCGCGCCGAGCATTTCGAGCGGCGCCCAGTCGCGGCCGAGATCGACATGGGCCACCTGGCCGATGGCGTGGACGCCGGCATCCGTCCGCCCGGCGCCATGCACGACGACGCTCTCGCCGCAAAACCGCGTGACCGCCGTCTCCAGCACCTCCTGTACGGAGAGGCCGTTTTTCTGACGCTGCCAGCCGACCAGCGCCGACCCGTCATATTCGACGGTCAGCTTGTAGCGGGGCATGGCAGACATTCGCCGGCTCTTATGGGAAAGCCGCGCAGGAAGGATGCCGTATCGGCGGCGCCGCGCCCTGCGCGCTGCAGCAGCGTGGGGCGGAGGGCGCCCGCCGCGCAGGCGATGGCGAGACGCTCGTCGAGCACGGTGCCCGGCGCCGCGCCGGCGCTGCCCTCCACGAGCTCGGCGGCGAGCACCTTGATGCGCTCGCCGGCGATCTCGAGCCAGGTGCCGGGCCAGGGGTTGAGGGCCCGCACCGCGCGCTCGAGCTCGACGGCGGGGCGGCGCCAGTCGAGGCGCCCCTCGTCGCGCCGTAGCTTGGCGGCATAGGTGACGCCTTCCTCGGGCTGCGGTCGCGCCTGCAGCGTGCCGCCGGCGAGCCCGGCGAGCGCATCGACGGCAAGGCGGCTGCCAAGCCCCGCGAGCGCATCGTGCAGCGCGCCGGCCGTCGTCGCGGGGCCGATCGGCACGCTCTCGGCGAGCAGGATGGCGCCGGTGTCGAGCCTCTCGTCCATCTGCATGATGGTCACGCCCGAGACACTGTCCCCGGCGAGGATGGCGCGCTGGATCGGTGCGGCACCGCGCCAGCGCGGCAGCAGCGAGGCGTGGACGTTGACGCAGCCGAGGCGCGGCGCCGCGAGAACCGGCTTCGGCAGGATGAGCCCATAGGCGGCGACCACTGCGGCGTCGAGGGCGAGCGCGGCGAAATCCGCCTGCGCCTCGGCATCGCGCAGGCTGACGGGATGGCGCACCGCGAGGCCGCGCGACGCGGCGAATTCATGCACCGGCGAGGGTTGGGTGCGGTGACCGCGTCCGCTCGGCCGCGGCGGCTGGCAATAGACGGCGGCGATCTCGTGCCCGGCGGCGATGAGGGCGGCGAGGATGGTGACGGCGAATTCGGGCGTCCCCATGAAGGCGAGGCGGAGCTTCATCGCGGCGCCCGGCACCGGCGGCCGCGCGTCAGACCGGAGCGGGGACGGCGAGGCGCTTCGTCTTGGCGAGCTTGCGCAGGATGATGTTGCGCTTCAGTGGCGAGATATGGTCGACGAAAAGCACGCCCTGGAGGTGATCCATCTCGTGCTGGATGACGGTGGAGAGCAGTCCCTCGGCCTTCATCTCGCGGATCTCGTTCTCGTGGTCGAGATAGCGCACCCGGATCGCTGCCGGGCGGGTCACGTCGGCGTAATGCTCGGGCAGCGACAGGCATCCCTCGTTGTAGGTCGCGAGCTCCTCCGAGCGCCACAAAATCTCGGGATTGGCCATGCGCAGCGGTTGCTTTTCCTCCTCGTCGCGCGCGACATCGGCGACGATGACACGCAGCGCCTCGCCGATCTGCGGCGCCGCCAGGCCGATGCCGTGCGCGGCATACATGGTCTCCAGCATGTCGTCCATCAGCCGGCGAATTGTCGAATCGACCTGGGCGACCGGGTTGGCCTTGAGCTTGAGGCGGGGGTCGGGCGCTATGAGAACCGGGAGGAGAGCCATTCTGGAATCGTCTTAATTTCTGTGCTTACGGCCCTGTTACGTATGCGGTCGCCGCCGCGCCGTCAAGCCGAGGGAAGCGGCGGGGGCCTGTGCTAGACTGGAGGGGTGCGGCGGAGGAGCGGCTGGCGATGGATTTTACGTTTGTGACACTTGCGGCGCTGCTGGCGCTTACCGTCCTCGCCCTGGCGGTCGCGGTGACGCGCAGCCGCGGCGAGGGCGAGCGTCTCGCGGCTCAGGCGCGGGAGATCGACGAGGCGCGGGCGCGGGCCGAAACCTCGCGTAACGAGGCGACGCAGCGCCTGGCCGACAAGATCGCCGCCGAATCCCGCCTCGCCGAGCTGCAGCGCCTTCTCGCCGCGCTGACGGCGGAGCGCAACGACGCCCTGGCCGCCCGCGACGCGGCGCTGGCCGCCGAAGGCGCCGCTTCGCGCGAGGTTGCAGTGATGCGCCAGCAGTTAGGCGATTTCGAGCGGCTGAAGACGGAGAGCCTCAAATCCAACCAGGCTGCAGTTCTCGAAACCGCACAGCTGGTCTCCTCGAAGCTGCTCGCCGATCACAAACGGGAGAACGAGGAGGCGAAGAAGACCGGCCAGGAGCTGGTCCGCCAGACCACCGAGCAGCTCTATCAGCGTTTCGAGCAGGTCACCCAGGCGGTGGCGCAGCTCAAGGGCGAGGTCGGCGTCAGCGGCCAGCAGCTCGATACGCTGTGGCGCGCCCTGACCAGCCCGGGCGGCAGCGGCTATTTCGCCGAGATCGGCCTCGCCAATACGCTGAAATCCTTCGGCCTGACCGAGGGTCGCGACTACATCCTGCAGCACACCACCGAGGATGCCGTCACGGGCCGCAGGCTGCGGCCCGACGCGGTCGTCTTCCTGCCCGGCAATAGCGTCATGGTGATCGACTGCAAGGCGTCGAAATTCCTCGTCGAGATCGCCCAGGCGGAAAGCGTCGAGGCCGAGACGGCGGCACAGCAGAATCTCGCCCGCACGATGAACCAGCATTTGAAGGCGCTTGCCGAGAAAGACTATCGCAGCGCCGTCGCCGCCGACTTCCGCCAGGCTCACCCTGGCGCCGAGATCACCCGCATCCTCAGCGTCATGTACCTGCCGAACGAGGGGACGCTCGAGCGCCTGCACCTCGCCGATCCCGATTTCGTCGTCAAGGCGGCGAAGCACCAGATCGTTCCGGTCGGTCCAGCCGGGCTTGCCGGCTTCATCGGCTTCGCCTCGGTCGAGATCAGCCTCATCCGCCAGATCGAGAACCAGCAGGAGATCGTGCGCGGGACCGAGCAGCTGCTCGACAATCTGTCGACCGCGCTGGGTCACGCCGCCGCGGTCGGCCGCGGCATCAAGGGCGCGGCCGACGCCTATGACCGCTTCAGCCGCTCGGTGAACGGCAGGCTGCTCGGCCGCAGCCGCAAGCTCGCCGAGCTCGGGCTGCGTCCCGGCAAGCCGATGCCGGGCAATCTCCCGAGCTATCGCGTCGACGTGCTGGACAGCGTCATCGAGGGCGAATCGGAGGACGTCTCCGAGCCGGCACCGCCCGAGATCGCTGTGCTCGTCAAGCGGGCGGGCGAATAAGGAGCGCCGCACCCTCCCGCGCCGCACGTCTCTTATTGAGCGGCGGGCGGCTGGCGCGTCCCGTCAGGCGCACGCCGCCGCGGGCTGAACCAGAATATGCGCGACAGGATATCGCTGCCCAGCAGGTGATGCAGCACCGCCAGTCCCGCATGGGCGAAGAGATAGACCCAGACGAGATTCGCGATCAGCTTGTGCAGGCTGAGCGCGGTGCGCGCGAAATGGGTGCCTTCCGTGAAGAGGTAGACGCTCCCCGTCACCGCCATGGCCGTCACCGCCAGCAGGCCGAGCCCATGGATCGCGCTCGCCAACGCGCCGTCCTCGTCGTCGGGCGCATGGCCGCGTGCGAGGCGACGGAGCTGTGCCGCCAGATCGGCCAGCACGGCCCGCAGGCGCAGGACGGAGAACCAGGGCAGCAGGCGACCGAGACGCGTCTCGCCGCGACGCACCAGCGTCCAGATCCAGAACGCGGCGACGACGGCTAAATTCGCCAGCCCGGCATATTCGTGAAGGCTCAGCATCCAGCTCGGCGGGTCGCCGGGGAAGGGCATTTGGGTGAACTGGCTGCCGATCAGCTGATGCAGCACCACGATCAGCAGCAGCAGGTGCATTACCCGCGTGAGAGCCGAGCGGACGACAAGCGGCGTCGCGTCGCCGGACGCGGCGAAAGCGTTGAGCGATGCGTTCCGCCGCGAGGCGGGTTGCGGCGTGATGGCGTCCATCGTGTGTGGCTCAGTCCTTGAACGCGTCATGGCAGGATTGGCAGTCGGACATGAGGCGCGAGAAATCGGCCTGCAGCGCCGGGCGCTGCGCCAGATCGCCGAGGGCCTTCTGCGCGTCGGTCTGGAACGTCATGAACCGCTGCTTGAAGTCGCGCGCCGCCGCGGTGTTGCCGGTGACCTGTGCCCCGATTCGTTCGGCATCAGCCACATAGCCCTGCAGCACCTCGCGGATCGTGGCCTCGTCGAAGGTGCCTCGACCGGACAGGATGTCGCGCGTCGTCCGTGCATCGGCACGCCAATTATGCATGATGCCGCGTAGCCCGGATGCGGCGACCACGATGACAGGAGTCGCCGCGATCATCACGATCGAAAGGCTGAGCGAGGTGACTACGGTCCTCATGCGGGGAGCTTCCTCTGGCAGTCGGGGTCGCCATACGACGCGCGCGGATACCAAGGGCTTGGGCTTTCTCCCGCTGCGCCGACGACGGCCAGCATGATGCTTAATCCACCTGACAAGAACCTGACAAGGCGGAATCCGAAAGCGGCGACGTCACGTCAGGGCAGCGAGGACAGCAGGCGGAAGCCGCTCCGGTCAGCCGTTGGAAACGCGGGATGGCGTGAAGACTAGCGCCGTGCGCTAGCGAGACTGGCGAAGAAGCCGGCCGCGAGGAGGACGAGGCCGATCCACAGCACGGCCGGCTCGTAATGCGCCTTGCCGATCAGCTGCGAGACGCCGGCGACGAGCGAGCAAACCCCCGATGAGTTGAACAGGCACGAGAATGCGTCCCACAGCGTGTATTTCGTGCCGTGCACGAGGCCGCCATAGAAATCGGCCCACCAGAACACCGCCCCGCCGGTAATCGCGGCGCCGGCCAGCAGCAACAGCATCGACAATGCTCTCATCACCTGTTCCCCGACATGCGACGCGTTCCGCCGGTACCGCATGTATTGACGCGGCTCCGGCCGGCCCGGAAGATGATCCGAGCCCAGCCGGAGATAAAGCACATGCGCGCCGTCATCGCCATGATGAAACACGAGACCAATAGCTTCTCGCCGGTGCCGACCCCGCTCCTGCGCTTCGGTCGCGACGGCGCCTGGTTCGGCAATTCGGCGGAAGAGGCTTTCCGCGGCACCAATACCGGCATGGCGGCGTTCCTCGATCTTTGCCGCGAGGCGGGCGCGCAGATCGCGACGCCGGTGGCCGCCGCCGCCAGCCCGAGCGGTATCGTGCCCGATGCGGTCTATCGCCGGCTCAGCGACGCCATCTGCGAGGCGGTCGATCGCGGCTGCGACGCGCTGTTCCTCGATCTCCACGGGGCCATGGTTGCCGAGAGCACCGATGACGGCGAAGGCACTCTGCTGGCGCGCATCCGCGCACTGCGCCCCGACTTGCCGATCGCCGTGGCGCTCGACCTCCACACCAATCTCACCGCGGCTTTGGTCGAGAATGCGACGGTGCTCGCCGGCTACAAGACCTATCCGCATATCGATATCTATAAAACCGGCGAGCGCGCCGGGCGGCTGCTCATGCGCGCGCTTGCCGGCGAGGTCGCACCCGTCATGGAATGGGGGCGCCTGCCGCTGCTGGCGCATACGCTCAAGATGGGCACCGACGATCAACCGATGCGCGATCTAATCGCCCGCACCGAGACGTTCGAGCGCGAAGGGCTGCTCGACGTCTCGGTGTTTGGCGGCTTCCCGATGGCCGATATCCCGCAGCCGGGCTTTACCGTTCTCGCGGTCGCCGATCGCGACCGTAGCGCGGCGCGCCGCGCCGTCGATGCCATCGCCGGCGAGGCGTGGCGCCGGCGTGACGAATTCGTCTATCGCTCGGAGCCGCTGGCGCAATCGATCGCGCGGGCCAAGGCGATGACCGACGAGGCGACGGGGAAGCGACCGATCCTCCTCATCGACCATGCCGACAATTGCGCCTCCGGCGGCACCCAGGACACGATGGAAGTGCTTGCCGAGGCGCTGCGCCAGGGTCTCACCGACATGGCGGTCTTTGCCATCTGCGATCCCGAAGCGGTCGCGAGGCTGATCGATGCCGGCATCGGCGCGACGGTGACGCTTCCGCTCGGCGGCAAGCTCGACATGCCGGCGATCGGGCGGAAGGGCGAGCCACTGACCTTGACCGGCCGGGTGCGCATGGCGACCGACGGCGAGTTCACCGTCACAGGCCCGATGATGACGGGAACGCGGGCCAGTCTCGGGCGCAGCGTCGTCTTCGAGAGCGCGGGCGTCTCCATCGTCGTCTGCGAGCGCAATCATGAGCCCTGGGATCTCGGCTGCTTCCGCTCGCTCGGCATTGAGCCCAGAGAGATGCGCTATCTCTTGCTCAAATCGCGCATCCACTACCGTGCCGGCTTCCTGCCCATCGCCGGTGCCATCGTCGAATGCGACGGCGTCGGCGTGACGAGCTCGAACTACGCGCTCTTTCCCTTCCGCAAGGTCGAGCGTCCGGCCTATCCGCTCGACGACATGGCTTAGGAGCGGCGTGCCAGGAAGGCCTCGCGCCGCTTCGCCCAATAGGGCTGGTCACAGATATGGCCGAGGAACTCGATCACGGTGTGAGCGCCAAGATATGATGTCACGCCGGTGCCGACATCGAGCTGCGGATTGACCTCGACGAAATCGAAGCCGATGACCCGCGCATGCTCGGCGATCGCCTTCAGCGTGTCGCGCAGCTCGGCATAGCTCATGCCGTTCGG
>DATAQP010000445.1:0-18782 GCA_036264595.1 Allostellaceae bacterium | reverse complement strand
GGATACGCAAAGAGCTGCTCCACGCGGTCGGCGACGCTGGCAATCGCGAGGCGATCGAGCAAGTGCGCGTCGCGGCGCTCGGCCGCAAGGGCCGCATCACCGAGCTGATGAAGGGACTGGGCGCCCTCGCCGCCGATGCGCGCAAGTCCGCCGGCGCGACGCTCAATCGGCTCAAGGACGAGATCGCCGCGGCGATCGAGACGGCGTCGGGCCGGCTCGAAGCCGCCGAGCTCGGCGCCCGCCTCGCCCGCGAGCGCATTGACGTCACCCTGCCGGTCGCCGCCGAGCGCGAGGGCCGCATCCATCCGATCAGCCAGACCATCGACGAGCTCACCGCGATCTTCGGGGAGATGGGGTTCAGCGTCGCCGAGGGGCCGCATATCGAGGACGATTTCCACAACTTCACCGCCCTCAACATCCCGCCCGAGCATCCCGCGCGCCAGGAGCTCGACACCTTCTATCTGAGCGAGAAGCCGGACGGCAGCCGGCGCGTCCTGCGGACCCACACCTCGCCGGTGCAGATCCGCACCATGCTGCGCGACAAGCCGCCGATCCGCATCATCGTTCCGGGCCGCACCTTCCGCTCCGACCACGACGCAACGCATTCGCCGATGTTCCACCAAGTCGAGGGGCTGGTCATCGACAAGGCGAGCCATATGGGCCACCTCAAGGGCTGCCTCATCGAGTTCTGCCGCGCCTTCTTCGACATCGACGACCTCCCGGTGCGCTTCCGTCCCAGTTATTTCCCTTTTACCGAGCCCTCCGCCGAGGTCGATATCGGCTGCTCGCACAGCGGCGGCGAGCTCAAGATCGGCCATGGCGCCGACTGGCTGGAAATCCTCGGCTCCGGCATGGTCCATCCCAAGGTGCTGATCAATTGCGGCATCAACCCCGCCGAGTACCAGGGCTTCGCCTTCGGTATGGGGATCGAGCGTATCGCCATGCTGAAATATGGCATCCCTGATCTGCGCACCTTCTACGAGTCCGATCTGCGCTGGCTGCACCATTACGGCTTCGTGCCGCTCGACCTGCCTTCGATGGTCGGAGGGCTCAGCCGATGAAGACGACGCTGTCCTGGCTTAAGAGCCATCTCGACACCGACGCCGCGCTCGACACCATCGTCAAGCGGCTGGTCATGCTCGGCCTCGAGGTCGAGCGCGTCGGCGACCGCTCGGCTGCGCTGGCGCCTTTTCGCGTCGCCCATGTCGTCTCCGCCGAGCCGCATCCCAACGCCGAGCGACTGCGCGTCTGTATCGTCGATACCGGCAGCGAGCGCGTGCAGGTCGTCTGCGGCGCGCCCAATGCACGCACAGGCATGCGCGGCGTCTTCGCCCCAGTCGGCTCGACCATTCCGCGCACCGGCCTCTTGCTCAAGCAGACGATGATCCGCGGCGTCGCCTCGAACGGCATGCTGTGCTCGGCCTACGAGATGGAGATCTCGGACGATCACGAGGGCATCATCGAGCTGCCGGCCGACGCCCCGATCGGCGAGAGCTTCGCCAAGGCGGCCGGGCTCGACGACGCCGTCCTCGACATCAAGGTGACGCCCAATCGCGCCGACTGCCTCGGCGTCCACGGCATCGCCCGCGACCTCGCCGCCGCCGGTCTCGGCCGGCTGATCCTGCCCAATGTCGAGCCGATCGAGGGCAGCTTCGCCAGCCCGACCTGGATTCATCTCGCGACGCTCGACCAGGAGGCCTGCCCGCTCTTCATCGGACGGACGATTCGCGGGGTCAAGAACGGGCCGAGCCCGCGCTGGCTGCAGGACCGGCTGACGGCGATCGGGCTCAGGCCGATCTCGGCGCTCGTCGACATCACCAATTTCCTCACGTTCGACCTCAACCGACCGCTCCACGTCTTCGATACCGGCCGCATCGCCGGCGACCTGGTGGTGCGCGAGGCGCGCCCCGGCGAGCGCATCAAGGCGCTCAACGGCCGCGAATACACGCTCGACGGTGAGATGACGGTCATCGCCGACGATGCCGAGGTGCTAAGCCTCGGTGGCGTCATCGGCGGCGAGAACACCAGCTGCACCGAGGCGACGACCGACGTCTTCATCGAGGCGGCGCTGTTCGACCCGGTGCGCACCGCCGCCACCGGCCGCAAGCTCAACCTGCAGAGCGATGCGCGCTACCGCTTCGAGCGCGGCCTCGACCCAGCCTTCGTCGCGCCCGGCATCGCGATCGCCACCCGCCTCATCCTCGAATTGTGCGGCGGCGAGCCGAGCGAGCTGGTCGTCGCCGGCGCCACGCCGGAATGGCAGCGCAGCTACACGCTGCGCCCCGACCGCGTCGCCACGCTGGGCGGCGTCGAGGTCCCGGTCGACGAGCAGCGCCGCATCCTCGAGGCGCTCGGCTTCGGCGTCAACGAGGAAGGCGAGACTATGACGGTGGCGCCACCGTCATGGCGCGGCGACGTCGAGGGCGAGGCCGATCTCGTCGAGGAGATCCTGCGCATCAACGGCTACGACGCGATCGAGGCGGTGCCGCTCGAGCGCGCGACGACGCTGCCGCGCCCGACCCTGACGCCGGCGCAGCGCCGCGTCAGCTTCGTCCGCCGCACCCTGGCATCGCGCGGCCTCGTCGAGGCGGTCACCTTTTCGTTCATGGCCTCGGCCGATGCCGCGCTGTTCGGCGACGTCAAGCCCGAGCTGCGCCTGATCAACCCGATCAGCGCCGATCTCGAGATCATGCGGCCGTCGATCCTGCCCAACCTCGCCGCTGCGATCCGGCGCAACGCCGATCGCGGCCTCGCCGACGGGGCGCTCTTCGAGGTCGGCGCCGAGTACCACGACGACACGCCGGAGGGTCAGACGACGGTCGCCGCCGGGCTGCGCCACGCCCAGAGCGGACCGCGCCACTGGCGCGATCCCGGCCGGCCGGTCGACGCCTTCACCGCCAAGGCGGATGCGCTCGCCGCGCTCGCTGCCGCCGGCGCGCCCGTGGAGAATCTGCAAGTTAGCGCCGACCCGCCGGGCTGGTACCATCCCGGTCGCGCCGGCAGCTTCCGCCTCGGTGCCAGGGCGCTCGCCCATTTCGGCGAGCTGCACCCCGCCGTGCTGGCGCATTTCGAACTCAAAGGGCCGGCCGTCGCCTTCGAGGTCTTCCTCGATGCCGCACCGCCGCCGCGCAAGGCCGGGCGCGGGCGGCCGCCGCTCAAGCTGTCGCCGTTCCAGCCGGTCGAGCGCGACTTCGCCTTCCTGGTGCCGGCCGACTTGCCGGCGGAGAGCCTGCTGCGCGCGGCGCGCGGCGTCGACAAGAAGTTGATCGCCGATGTCAGGCTGTTCGACGTCTATGAGGGGGCCGGCCTGCCGGAGGGTCGCAAATCGCTGGCGATCACCGTCGTGCTGCAGCCCGAGGAGGCGACGCTGACGGACGAGCAGATCGAGGCCTTCTCGCAAAAGCTCGTCGCCCAGGTGGCGAAGGCGACCGGTGGCGAGCTGCGGCGCTGACCTTCAGAAATCGCTGCACCGCCCGTTGACCTCCCAGTCGCCGTAGCGGGTCGGTTCCGGCCCTTTCGGGCCGCCGATCTCGCGGAGCGGCGGGGTGGCGGCCGGCGGCTGCGTCGCGCTCGGCCGCTCGGTTGCTGCCGGCGTTGCGGGGGATGCTGGTGGTAAGTCTGATATGTCTGCCATGTCATCGATATGACATCGCACTTCGGATTTGCCAAGCCGCTCGAACTGCGCCATAGAGCGCTGTTCTCTCTGTCCGGGGCACAACCTTCGCGGCTCGCGAGCCGGCCATCCAGCGAGTAGGCGAGGGACCATTCTGTGACAATGCGACAAAAGAGTTACGCGCGCTCCGTTTCGCAGTAGGCTGGTTTCAAAGCAAGTTCGTTGGCCCTTATGTCTAGCACCCCTTCGGCCCGTAGCGTGGCCATCGATCTGATCGGCACCGTCCTCCGGCGGAAGCGTCCGCTTGACGATGCGATCGAGGACAATATCGACATGGCGGGGCTGGCCCCGCGCGATCGCGCCTTCGCCCGGCTGCTCGTCGCTACGGTGCTGCGCCGTCTTGGTCAGATCGATGCGCTGATCGCGCATTGCCTCAACACGCCGTTGCCGCCGCGCGCGGCCATTGTGCACGACATGCTGCGCCTCGGCATCGCGCAGCTGTTGTTCCTGCGCACCCCGGCACACGCCGCGGTGGCGACCACCGTCGATCTTGCCGAGGCGCGCGGGTTCCTCTCGCACAAGGGCCTGCTCAACGCCGTGCTGCGCCGGCTGAGCACCGAGGGTCCCGCCCTTGCCGAGGCCCAGGATGCACCGCGGCTCAACACGCCGGATTGGCTCTGGCAGGCCTGGGCGAACGCCTATGGCGAGGCGGCCACCCGCGCCATCGCCGTCGCCCATCTCAAGGAGGCGCCGCTCGACCTCACCGTGCGCGGCGACCCCGAGGGCTGGGCCAAGCTGCTCGAGGCGGAGGTTTTGCCGACCGGCACGCTGCGCCGGGTCTCCGGCGGCGCGATCACCGCCCTGCCCGGTTATGCCGAGGGCGCCTGGTGGGTGCAGGACGCCGCCGCCGCGATTCCGGCGCGGCTCTTCGGCGATATCGCCGGCAAGCGCTTCATCGATCTCTGCGCCGCCCCCGGCGGCAAGACGGCGCAGCTCGCCACGGCCGGGGCCATCGTCACCGCGGTCGACCGCTCGCAGCGCCGCCTCGACCGGCTGATCAGCAATCTCCATCGCCTCGATCTCTCGGTCGAGGCGATCACCGCCGATGCGGCGGTCTGGCAGCCGCGCGGCAAGGTCGCCGGTGTCCTGCTCGACGCGCCGTGCACGGCGACCGGCGCCATCCGCCGCCATCCCGACGTGCCGCATCTGAAGAGCCCGGAGGACGTCGCCCGTCTCGCCGTCGTCCAGGAGCGCCTGCTGACCGCCGCCAGCGAGATGGTCGAGCCGGGCGGCATGCTGGTCTATTGCACCTGCTCGCTCGAGGTCGAGGAAGGGCCGCGGCAGATCGCCAATTTTCTCGACCGCGACGTGCCCTTTCGGCGCCTGCCCATCCAGCCCGCGGAAGTCGGCGGCCTGGCCGAGATGCTTACCGTGGAGGGCGATCTGCGCACCCTGCCGAGCCATTTCGCCGCGCTCGATGGAATCGACGGCTTCTACGCCGCCCGCCTGGTCCGCCTGTCGGCATAGTCGCTACCCGCGCCGCCGACACCCTTCACCACCTGTCCGGCAGGGCGAGCGGCTCAGAATGTCTCCAGCGCTCGCGCGGCGTCTGCGGTGATCATCCGCTGCAGGGCGCGCGCCCCGTAGCGCTCGAACAGCAGCGGCGTGGTGAAGGTGTCAAGCAAGGTCGAGCTGATCAGCCCGCCGAAGATCGCCACCGCCACCGGGTGGAGGATTTCCGTCCCCGCGACGTCGGAGACGAAGAGCAGCGGGACCAGCGCGAGCCCCGCCGCCAGAGCGGTCATCAGCACCGGCGTCAAGCGCTCGGCGCAGCCGCGCAACACCAATTGTCGCCCGACCGGCATGCCTTCATGCAAATGCAGGTTGACGAAGTGGCTCACCTTGAGGAGCGAGTTGCGCACCGCCACGCCGGTCACCGCGATGAAACCGATCATCGCCGCCAGGCTGAAATCGAGGCCGAAGATCCATAAAGCGGCGACGCTGCCGACCACGGCGAGCGGAATATTGCCCATGATAATCAGGCACAGCACTGGCGAGCGGAAACGCTCCTGCAGCACGATGAAGATCAGCAGGACGGCCAAGGGACCCAGGATCGACATCATCATGCGACCCTGCTCGCCCTCGCGGAAACTACCTTCCAGCGTCGTCGTGTACCCGACCGGCAGCGGGGTGGACGCGAGCACCTGGCGGATTGCGGCGACGATCTTCGACATGTCGGATCCGTCGCCGTTGGCCATTACCGCAATGCGCCGCAGGCCATCCTCGCGCAGGATCTGGCTCGGCCCAGCGGCGATCTCTATGGTGGCGATCGAGGATAGCGGCACCGAACCGGATGGCGTATCGAGGCGCAAGGCGCCTAGTCCCTCGGCCGTGCGATCGGCATCGCGCAGGCGCAGCACGACGTCGAACCGGCGGCCGCCGTCGATGATTTGCGACGCGATGTGACCGCCGGACAGGCTCGAGAGGGCGCGGGTGATCGCGGCGGGTGGAATACCGAACAATTTGGCGCGCGCATAGTCGATGCGGACGCGGACTTGCGGCGTGAACTGTTGCTGCTCGACCAGCAGATCGACCAGGCCAGGAACGTGCGAGAGCCGGTCATGGAATTGCGCCGCCAGCGTGCGCAGCGTCGACAGATCCGGGCCGTAGACCTTCAGCACAATCGCGCCCTTGACGCCGTTGTCTTCCTGCTCGATACGCTCGGCCAGTTGCTGGGTCACCGACAGATCGGCGTTGAACACCGACAGCCGGTTTCGGATATCGTCCATTACCTCGCGCCGTGTGCGCCCCTGATCCAGCACGATCGTCATGACCATTTCATTGTCGTTGACCGGATCGCCTTCCGTGTCCATCTCGTAACGACCGGCGCGGCGCGAGATCGCCTTCACCTCCGGCACCTGCAGGATGAGCTGGTCGGCCATCGCGCCGATCCGATATGCCTCGGCAAGCGAGGTCTCCGGCCGCAACAGCAGAATCACGTAGATATTGCCCTCGTTGAACTCGGGTAGGAACGAGCGCGGCAGCAGCGGCATAGAGGCGCCGGCAACCGCCACCGCAATACCGGCGCTGGCCAGCACGCTGCGGGGATGATCGAGGACCCAGCGCAGCGCCACCTCGTTATGGCGCTTCAGCCAATGCACGAGCCAGCCGCCGTGATCCCGCTGCAGCGCCTTCATTCGCGGGAACAGGTAATAGGCGAGCGCTGGGGTCACGGTGATGGAGGTCACCAGGCTGGCGAAGATGGAGACCATGTAGGCGCTGGCCAGCGGTGTGAACATGCGGCCCGACTCGCCCGGCATGGCGAAGAGCGGGGTGAAGACCAGGAGCACAACCATCGTGGCATAGACGATGCCCGAACGCACCTCCTGCGAGGCGCGCGCGATGACCCTGATCACCGGCTCGGGCGACGGCCGCTTTCGGTTCTCGCCCAGGCGCCGCAGGATGTTCTCCACGTCGACCACGGAGTCGTCGACTAGCTGTCCCAGCCCGATGGCGATGCCGCCCAGCGTCATCGTGTTCAGCGTCGAGCTCATGAAGTGGAAGACCAGGACGCTGACCATCAGCGAAACTGGAATCGCCAGCAGCGACGTCACGGTCGAGCGCAGGTTGACCAGGAAGGCGAGCAGCACGACGGCAACGATCACCGCGGCGTCGCGCAGGATGCGCCCGAGATTAGCCAACGCCTGTTTGATCATGTCGGCCTGGCTGTAGGAGATCATGCCCAGCCGGATGTCACCTGGTGCGGTTTGCTGCATCTCTGCGAGCACCGCCTTGACGGCATCGGCGACTTCGACGGTATTGGCTTGCGGCTGCTTGATGATCTCAAGATTGACTGAGGGGTGGCCGTCGAAGGCACCATCGCCGCGCTTGACCCTGGGCGTGAAGGTTACCTCGCCGATCTGGCTGAGCATCACCGCGACACCCTGGCGATAGGCGACGACGAGGTTGCGCATGTCTTCGAGGTTGGTGGTCCGGCCGATATTGCGGATGGCATATTCGGTGCCGCTTACGTCGGAGAAACCGCCAGAGCTGTTGGTGCCAAACGCCTTCAGCGTCCGCTCGACTTCGTCGAGTGTGATCCCCCGCTGCGTCAGCAGCATGGGGTCCGGGGTGAACCGAAAGGTCCGCACCTCGCCACCAATGGGGTAGACCTGGGCGATCCCCGAGACGGCCAGCAGGCGCGGGCGCAATACCCAGTCGACGTAGTCGCGCAGCGCCATCGGATCGCGGCCGGTGAGGCCGAGATGCATGATCAATCCGGTTGCGCCCGACATCGGCGCGAGCTGCGGCGCAATACCGGCCGGCAGTTGCTCGCGTACCATCGCCAGCCGCTCTGTCACCGATTGGCGGTTACGGTAGGGGTCCGTGCCCCACTGGAACACCACCATGACCAGTGACAGGCCGGCACTCGATGTGCTGCGCACGCGTTCGAGCCCGGGCATCCCGTTGAGCACCATCTCCATCGGATGAGTGACGATCTGCTCGACCTCTTCGGTCGCCAGACCCTCGGCCTCGGTGACCAGGACGACAACCGGCTGACGAGTCTGGGGCAACAGGTCGATCGGCATGTCGCGGGCGACTAGAGCGCCCCAGCCAACCAGAATCAGCGCGGCAACCAATACGAGGACCCGCTGCCGCAGGCTGAAGCCCACAATGGCCTGAAACATGAAAGTGCGCCCCCATCAGGGGTGCCGGCACGCCGCCGAAGCGGCAGGCCAGTGTGCCGCGCCATAAGCACGCGATCGACCTGCCCGGCAACCACTGCGCGGCTACCGGCAACGGCTGCTTCGACCCTGCGCACCGGACCACCCCTGTGAAGCCGGCTTTACCAGCTTTTTATGACAGGAGCAATCGTGGGTCCGGCGGGATGCCGACCCGCCTCGATCGCAAGGAAGCGGCGGATAGAGGCAAGCCCCGCCTCGGATCGTCGCCCCCACCCAGCCTGGCCGCCCGACAGAAACATCAATGTCACCGGCCGAACACCCCGCGGCAATCCACCGATTGCCGCACCACCCGGTAGAGCACCGCTTGCGGCTTGGCGCTTTCCTTGTTACGAAATCTGGTGCGCCAGCCGATACGAATAGCCCCGTCGATTCTCTCGGCCGATTTCGCCGGTCTCGGCGAGGAGGCGCGCGCCATCACGGCGGCCGGCGCCGACTATCTCCATGTCGACGTCATGGACGGGCATTTCGTCCCCAACATCACGATCGGCCCGGCGGTCGTGAAGGCGCTGCGACCGCATTCCGCCCTGCCCTTCGACGTCCATCTGATGATCGCGCCTGTCGATCCCTATCTGCAGGACTTCGCCGAGGCCGGGGCCGACATCCTCACCGTCCATCCCGAGGCGGGTCCGCATCTCCATCGCACGCTCCAGCACATCAAGTCGCTCGGCAAGCGCGCCGGCGTCGCGCTCAACCCGGCGAGCCCCGTCGCCCTCATCGAGAACGTCCTCGACATCGTCGACCTCGTCCTCGTCATGACCGTCAATCCCGGCTTCGGCGGGCAGAGCTTCATCGCCTCGCAGCTCCCCAAGATCGAACGCGTGCGCCGGCTGATCGACGAGAGCGGACGGCGCATCGATCTCGAGGTCGATGGCGGGATCAATCCGACGACCGCCGTGGCGGCGTGCAAGGCCGGCGCCGATGTGCTGGTTGCCGGCACCGCCAGCTTCGCCGGCGGCGCTTCGCGCTACGCCGACAACATCAAGGCCTTGCGCGCAGCAGGCAGCGCGTAAGATGATTCGGCGCGAAGGGGCGGCGCGCGTGGCGAGGGGACGTGATCGGGGGCGAGATTTCCGCTTCCGCGAGGACGATGGAGGCCCGGACCGAACCTCGATCCGCCGTGCTCACCGACATCGCCTGCCCCCGGGACCGTCGCCTAGATGAGCAACGCGGTGCGCCGCCGCGCCATGGCGCTGCTCTGCGGGATGCGTCTCTACCGCGTCACCCTGGCGGGCGCGGCGCCGCGCGAGTTCGACAAGAATCTGGCGATACGTTGGCCCGGCGACGCCAAGCGCGGCGCCGCCCTCCTGGCCGGCGATTTCCATCTCGCCGGCGAGACCTTGCGGCTGAACCCGCCCTATGCGGCGCCGGTGCAGGCGAGCACCGATTTTCTCGCCGAGTTCCACAGCTTCACCTGGCTCGCCGATCTGGCGACGCTGGGCAGCGCGGAGGCGCGCGAGATCGGCCGCGGCGCCATCGCAAGCTGGATCGCCGGCAACGCGACATGGCATCCGCTGTCGTGGCGCAGCGACATTCTCGCCGCGCGGCTGATCGCGTGGGTGACGCAGTTCGAGAGTTTTTTCGCCGGCGGTGGTGACGACAGGCTGCGCGACGCGCTGCTCGCCAGCATCGCCCGCCAGGCGCGCCACCTCGCGCGCGTCGCCGCCTTGGAGATGGCAGGCGCGGCGCGGCTGCTCGCCCTCAAGGGCCTGATCGTCGCCGGCATCGCCCTCGGGATCGGCGAGCGGCGGATCACCCGCGCCATCGCCGATCTCGCGCATGAGCTGCCGCTCCAGGTGCTGGCCGATGGCGGTCATATCGAGCGCAGTCCGGCGGTACAGCTCACTGTGCTGCGCGACATCGTCGACGTCCGCACGGCGCTGCGCACCGCGCATATCGTCGTGCCCGATGCGCTGCAGATGGCGATCGACCGCATGGCGCCGATGCTGCGCCTATTCCGCCACGGCGATGGACGGCTCGCCCAGTTCAACGACACCTCGGAGGAATATGGCGCCCTCGCCGACCTCCTGCTGACCCGCTCCGAGGTGCGCGCCCGCCCGCCGGTGAGCGCGCCGCATAGCGGTTTCCAGCGGCTGCACTGCGGCAAGACGATCGTCATCGCCGATACCGGCGCGCCCCCGCCGCACGGACTCGACCGCCATGCCCACGCCGGCACGCTGTCCTTCGAGATGAGCGTCGGGCGCGAGCGGTTGATCGTCAATTGCGGTGCCTATCGCGGCACCAGCCCCGACTGGCGCCACGCCGCCCGCAACACGGCGGCGCATTCGACGCTGATCGTCGCCGATACCAATTCGGCCGAGATCCGCGACGACTTCACGCTCGGCCACCGCCCCAAGGTCACCGGCATCGAGCGCGCCGAGGCGGAGGGCAGCCAATGGATCGTCGCGTCGCATGACGGCTACAAGGCGCAGTTCGGCCTCGACCACGCGCGCCAGATCTTCCTCGCCGCCGACGGCGAGGATCTGCGCGGCGAGGACACGTTGACCGGCAAGCCAGGCAGCGCTTTCGCCATCCGCTTCCACCTTCACCCGACGGTGCAGGTCTCGCTGATCCAGGATGGCGGGGCCGCACTGCTTCGCTTCGCCAGCGGCACCGGCTTCCGCTTGCGCGCGCAGGGCGCGCAGATGAGCCTCGCCGACAGCATCTATCTCGGCTCCGGCGGAATCAAGAAGACGCGGCAGATCGTGCTGACCGGCGAGGTCGGCAGCAACCCGGACGGCAGCGGCGGCGCCACGGTGAAATGGGCAATCCGCCGCGAGGGCAGGAAGGCGGCGGAGCAGTGAGCGGTGAATGGGTGGCGCTGGCGGCCCAGCCGCTCGCCATCGCTTTCACCCTTATGTTTGCCCTCGCGCTGCTCACGACGGGGAAGGCGCTGCAGCGGCTGCGCGCACGCGCGATACTCGACCGCCCCAACGAGCGCTCCTCGCACGCCGTGGCAACGCCGCGCGGGGGCGGCATCGGCATTCTCGCCGCTTTGCTGCCGGCCTGGCTGATCATCGTGCTGCTCGGCTACAGCGACGCGGCCCCGCTCGCCGCGATCGCCGCCGCGATCGTCCTCGCCGTCGTGTCGTGGCGCGACGATGTCGGCGGGCTTTCGCCAGCGCTGCGCCTCACCGTCCAGGCTCTTGCCGTCATCATCGGCATGGCGTTCCTGCCCGGCGCCGGCACGGTGTTCCAGGATCTCCTGCCGCCTGCTCTCGACCGCGTCGCCGCCGCGATCGTCTGGCTGTGGTTCATCAACGCCTTCAACTTCATGGACGGGATCGACGGCATCGCCGGAACAGAGGCGGCGGCAATCGGCGCTGGCATCGCCCTCCTCGCCCTCGCCCATCTCGACGTGGTCGGTCTCGGCACCGGGCTGTTCGCCGCCGCGACGGCGGGGGCGGCGCTCGGCTTCCTGTGCTGGAACTGGCAGCCGGCCAAGCTTTTCATGGGCGAGGTCGGCAGCGTACCGCTCGGCTATCTCCTCGGCTGGCTGCTGCTCACCCTCGCCGGGGCAGGGTATTGGGCGCCCGCTCTCATCCTGCCGCTCTATTTCCTCGCCGATGCGAGCTTGACCCTGTTGCGCCGCCTCGCGCGCGGCGAGAAGATCTGGCAGCCGCATCGCCAGCATTTCTACCAGCGCGCCGTGCAGGCCGGGCGCAGCCATGCTGCCGTCGTGCTGCGCGTGCTGGCGGCCGATCTCGTGCTGATCGGCGCCGCGCTGTGGTCGACCGAGGACAGCGAGGTCCCGGCGCTCATCCTGGCGGCGGTAGCCGTCGCGGTGCTCCTGGCGGAGCTGTCGCGTTCGACGCGGCCCGCGACGGAACCAGGGTGAGCCACCACGGAGGCATGGAGAGATCCTTTCGCCAGGATTGATCCCCGGTGCGACCTTGCCTATCGTCCGCCCGACCCGAGCCCTCGCCAGGAACCGACCATGACGGATGCCACGCTGCGACCGATCGAACGGGCGCTGATCTCGGTTTTCGACAAGACCGGGCTGCTGCCCTTGGCCCAGGCGCTCGCCGCGCGCGGCGTCGAGATCCTGTCGACCGGCGGCACGGCACGCACGCTCGCCGATGCCGGCATCACGGTCACGGACGTCGCCGCCGAGACGCGCTTTCCCGAAATGCTCGACGGGCGGGTCAAGACGCTGCACCCGGCGCTGCATGGCGGCATATTGGCGCGGCGCGACAGTCCCTCGCACCGAGCTGCCCTGCAGCAGCACGGCCTCCGCACCATCGATCTCGTCGTCTCCAATCTCTACCCCTTCGCGGCGACGATCGCGCGCGGCGCCTCATGGGATGAATGCATCGAGAACATCGATATCGGCGGGCCGTCGCTGATCCGCGGCGCGGCGAAGAACCACGATTTCGTCACCGTTCTGACCGATCCCGCCGACTACGAGGAATTCCTCGCCGAGCTCGCCGCGCAGGGCGGGGCGACGAGTCTCGCGCTGCGCCGCCGCCTGGCCGGCACCGCCTATGCGCGCACCGCCGCCTATGATGCGATGATCGCGGGCTGGATGGCGGAGCAGCGCGGCGAGATCTTCCCGGCCACATTGGCGATCGGCGCGAGCCGCAAGCAGAAGCTGCGCTATGGCGAGAATCCGCATCAGCAGGCGGCGCTCTACGTCGCCGACCCCGGCAAGCGCGGCGTCGCCACGGCACAGCAGGTGCAGGGCAAGGAGCTCTCCTACAATAATCTCAACGACACCGACGCCGCCTTCGAGCTGGTCGCCGAATTCGAGTCCCCCGCCGTCGCCATCATCAAGCATGCCAATCCGTGCGGCGTCGCCACCGGCAACAGCCTTGTCGAGGCCTATGGGAAGGCGCTCGCCTGCGATCCCGTCAGCGCCTTCGGCGGCATCGTCGCGGTCAACCGGCCGCTCGATGCGGCGAGTGCGGCTAACATGGCGAAGCTCTTCCTCGAGGTCATCATCGCGCCCGATGCAACCGAAGACGCGCGCACGGCGCTCGCCGGCAAGTCGGCGCTACGGCTGCTGCTCACCGGCGGCATGCCCGACCCGCTCGCCCCGGGCGTCAATCTGCGCTCGCTCGCCGGCGGCTATCTCTTGCAGACGCGCGATGCCGGGCAGGTTGCAGCGGGCGAACTCGAGGTCGTGACGAGGCGCGCGCCGAGCGCCGGCGAGTTGGCTGATTTGCTCTTTGCCTTCCGCGTCTGCAAGCATGTCAAGTCGAACGCCATCGTCTTCGCCAAATCAGGCGCCACGGTCGGCATCGGCGCCGGGCAGATGAGCCGCGTCGACAGCGCCCGCATCGCGCGCTGGAAGGCTGAGGGGTCCGGTAAGACGGCGGGACTCGCCGAAACCCCGACCATCGGCAGCGTGGTCGCCTCGGACGCCTTCTTTCCCTTCGCCGACGGTCTCCTCGCCTGCGCCGAGGCAGGCGCGACGGCGGTCATCCAGCCCGGCGGCTCGAAACGCGACGACGAAGTCATCGCCGCTGCCGATGCGCATGGCATGGCGATGGTCTTTACAGGGATGCGGCATTTCCGGCACTAGACTAGAGCGTCATCGAACCATCCACCGCGGGAAAATCTGGTCGGCGTGACGCAGGATACGGTGAATTGGCCCCCGGCACTCTATCGGAGAGTGGGGAGGCGCCCTCTCCCAATTTGTCAGGTGGCAAAGAGGTAGGGTACGGAAGCGACGACCATTGCACCGGTCAGGGTGATCAAGCCGACGATCCAGTCTGTTCGCGTCCAACGTCGCCAATCCGCCATCAAGTCACGCATGATTCGATCCCTCGCGCTCGTCCGATGTCTGACGCTAGCGCTGCTCGTCGCCATGGTCACATGCCGATACGGTATGATTTCAATGAGCGCCCGCTCCGTCGTTCACATCGTCTCGGTCGGCCCGGTGATGAGCCGCGAGCCGCGTTGGAACGTCACGTAAGCCCATAGCCAATCGAGCAATACCGCGAGGCGGTTGCGGAAGCCGATCAGGAAGCAGACGTGGACGACACCCCAGAGCAACCAGGCGATCCGGCCGCTCATCGCGACGCGGCCGAAATCGGCGACGGCGACCTTGCGCCCGATCGTCGCCATATTGCCGAGATGAACGTAGCGGAAAGCAGGCAGGGACTTGCCTTGCGTTCGAGCCCGGATAAGACGAGCAGCGTAGAAGCCTTGCTGCTTGGCAACTGGCGCGATGCCGGGAAGCGGCTTGCCGGCTGCGTCAACGGCGAGAGCCGTATCGCCGAGGACGAAGATCTCGGGATGGCCGGGAAGCGTCAGATCGGATCCGACGATGACGCGGTCAGCGCGATCCTTCTTGGCGTTCAACCACTTCGCCGCCGACGAAGCGGCGACGCCGGCCGCCCAGAGTATCGTGCGCGCTTCGATGCGCTGGCCGTCGACGGTGATCCCGCCGTCATCGCAGCCGGTCACCGGCTTGCCGAGCCGAACCTCGACGCCGAGCGTCTCGAGCGCGCGTTTGGCCTTCATCGAGAGCCGCTCCGGGAACGCCGGCAGAACGCGCGGGCCCGCCTCAACGAGGACGACGCGCGTCTCGCGCGGGTCGATCTTGCGAAAATCGCTGGCGAGCGCCTTGCGTCCAAGCTCGGCGATCGCGCCGGCAAGTTCGACGCCGGTGGCGCCCGCGCCGATGATGACGAAGTTCAACAGCCGCCGGCGCTCCGCTGGATCGTCGCTTGTTTCGGCCCGCTCGAAGGCGATGAGGATCCTGCGGCGGATCTCGGTAGCGTCTTCGATCTTCTTGAGACCCGGCGCCACACCCTCCCAGTCATCGCGTCCGAAATAGGCGTGCCGCGCGCCGGTCGCGACGATGAGCGTGTCATACGGAATCCGCCTGCCATCGGCCTCGACGACCTGTGCCACGACATCGATGCCGGTGACGCGGGCGAGGAGAACCGTCGTATTGCGCTGGCTGCGCAGAATGCCGCGGATCGGCGTCGCGATGTCCGCGGGCGATAGAGCCGCAGTTGCAACCTGATAGAGCAGAGGTTGAAAGAGATGATAGTTGCGCCGATCGATGACGGTGACGTCGACCGGCGCATCGGCCAGCGCCTTCGCGGCCGATAGGCCGGCGAACCCGGCACCGATGATGACAACTCTCGGCCGTTCGCCACCTTTTTCGCGCTCGAGCGAGGGCAGCGCCGATGGCAGAGCGGGCAACGTGGTCGACAACGGATCGACTATGGCGGAGGGTGTTTCTCGCAAGTAAATCGTCATTTGAGGTTTCCCTTCCCGACTGGGGATGCCGCGGAGAAGACGTCGGGCGAGAGCATCTTCGGCGAGATCGCGTAGAACGCGCCGACAGGCTGCCTCCGCACCGACACTGTATTCTTCCGACCTGATTGCTCAGTGCGCGGTCCAGCCGCCATCCATCGGTAGCGCGGTGCCGGTCATCGTGGCGCCCGCCTCGCTGCACAGGAAGACGGTCAGCGCGCCGAGATGGGCGGGCGTCGAGAACCGCCACATCGGCTGCTTCTCTTTGAGCAGGTTCTCCTTCGCCGTCTCGACGGAGATGCCATCCTGCCTGGCGTGGTCCTCGATCTGCTTCTGGACGAGCGGCGTCAGGACCCATCCGGGGCAGATCGCGTTACAGGTGATGCCGTGATTGGCGTGGTCGAGCGCCACTACCTTGGAAAGCCCGACGATCCCATGCTTGGCGGCGACATAGGCCGCCTTGCCCTCGCTGCCGACAAGCCCATGGGCCGAGGCGATGTTGACGATGCGGCCATAGCCGCGCGCCTTCATCCCGGGCACCGCGGCCTTGATCGCATGGAACGCCGCCGACAGGTTGATCGCGATGATCGAGTCCCAGCGATCGTCTGGGAACTCCTCCACGGACGCTGCGAACTGGATGCCGGCATTGTTGACAAGGATGTCGACGCCGCCGAAGGCCTGAGCCGCGTCGACGACCATTTGGCGAATCTCGGCCGGCTTCGACATGTCGGCCGCCGAATACGCGGTCTCGACCCGGTGCTGGCTCGCCAGATCGCTCCGAATGCGCGCGATCTCCGACTTGTCGCCAAAACCATTGAGCATGATGTTGCAGCCTTCGGCCGCTAGCGTGCCGGCGATGCCGAGACCGATCCCGCTGGTCGATCCCGTCACGATGGCAGACTTGCCCGTGAGGCGCCGCGCAGTCGCGGTGGTCATGACTCGTTTCTCCTTCTCTCCATTAGATGACATTCATAGGTATTGCTGGCGAATATCGGCCGTCGAATCCCGACCGAGCCGGTCGTAGCTCGCGGCGATCCAGGCGTCCGCATAGGTCCGGCCAGCCTCATGCAGGTGAAGCAGGAAATCCCAGTCGGCGTTGAGCTTGCTCGAGACGCCGAGCTTCACCATCACCTCGTCGGCTGAGATGCTGTGGACGAAGAGCTGGCGCAGAATGTCGCCGCTGACATTGCCGTCGTTGATCAGCTTGGTGACGAAGTTGATAGCCCGCATCTCGCGCATGAGTGAGGAGTTGAAGCTGATCTCGTTGATGCGGTTGAGGATCTCGTTCGCGCTGCGCGGCAGCTCCTTGCGCTCGAGCGGGTTGATGTGGACGATGACGACGTCGCGGCTTTCGCAGCCGTAGATCAGCGGGAAGATCGCCGGATTGCCCATATAACCGCCGTCCCAGTAATGCTCGCCATCTATCTCGACGGCCTGGAACATGAAGGGCAGACAGCCGGACGCCAGGACGCGATCGGCGCAGATCTCGTGGCGCTCGAAGATCTTGACCTTACCGGTGCGCACGTTGGTCGCCGAGAGATAGAGCTTGATCGGGCAGTCGCTGTCGCGCAACGCCTCGAAATCGACACTGGCCTCGAGCACCTCCTTCAGCGGATTGCGGCTCAAAGGATTGAGTTCATAGGGCGAGAACAATCGCGTCATCAAATCGGCGATGATGAAGGCCGGGGAGAATTGAAGCGAATGATTTCCCATCATCTTGTCGAGCCAGCTCGGCTGCAGCGGACCCTGGGCCGCGGCGTGGCTGACACGGCGCCAAAAGCCGGCAAGCGCGCGTTTGGCACCATCCCGACCGCCAATGGCGTAACCATAGGTAAAGACCACGGCGTTCATCGCGCCGGCGCTCGTCGCGCTGAGCCCCTCGATCACAATCCGCTCGTCCTCCAGGATGCGATCGAGCACCCCCCAGGTAAATGCGCCGTGGGCGCCACCACCTTGAAGTGCCAGATTGATCGTTTTCGTCTTAACGGGAACTCCGCGATTTCGAGCACGAGAGTGTAGCGGCTCTGCTTCCGGAATTGTCGCTGACGTACCGTCCATTGCGCTGTCCTCTTATGCGGTGACCAACTCCAGACCGCGACCGCCGAGTGATTATTCCAGAGGCAGCCCGATCGAAGACAATGCCGAGATCGCATGATTTCAATACAATCGCATGATTTCAATACATAGGCGAAACGTCGCGTTGTCGTGTCACGGGAAGGCTGGCCGAAGGAGGTTGGCTCAGCCGAGGGATCGGCGATAATGCTGAAGCGTCATACCCTCGATGTCCCCAATGGCATCGTCGAGAACCGCGGGGAGACCGCCATGGAGATGCACGAGATCCGCTATTTCTTGGCGGTATGCGAGACGTTGAACTTCACCAGAGCCGCCGAGCGGGTGAACGTCACCCAGCCGGCGCTGACAAGGGCCATTCAGAAGCTGGAGGAGGAGTTCGGCGGTCTGCTCTTCAGGCGTGAGCGAAGCCGGACGCATCTGACAGATCTTGGTCAACTTATCCGCCCTCAGCTCGCCGAGGTCCTAAAACGGTCCGAAGCCGTCAAGACCGCCGCGCGAGGTTTTCTCAAGCTTGACAACGCGCCGCTCAAGCTCGGGGTCATGTGCACGATCGGGCCGCTGCGGTTCATGAGCTTTCTTTCCCAATTCCGCTCCGATCATCCAGGGATCGAGCTCACGCTGACCGAAGGCGTTCCGGACCAGCTCGCCAAGATGCTCCTCGCCGGCGAGCTCGACGTCGCGATCATGGCGCAACCGGAGGCGTTCGACGAGCGGCTGGACCTCCGGTTGCTGTACCGCGAGCCCTACGTGATCGCGTTCCCCGCCAACCATCGGTTCGCCGAGATGAACGCCGTACCGGTGTCCGCCGTGGCCGGCGAGGATTACCTTCTACGCGTCAACTGCGAGTTCAAGGACTATATCGGCGACGTCTGCCGGAGCTACGGCTTCAGCACAGCGAAAGTCTATCGCAGCGAGCGTGAGGATTGGATCCAAGCCATGGTGCTGGCCGGGATGGGCATCACCTTCATGCCGGCATTTTCGTCGGTCATCCAGGGATTGCTTACCCGCATCGTGGTTGATCCCGAGATCACGCGGGACGTGTCACTGGCGTCGATCGCGGGGCGCCGTTTCTCTCCGGCGGTCGCGACCTTCGTTCGCGCAGTGCAATCGTACAAGTGGCCGAGCCAATCCTATTAGTCTAG
>DATAQP010000007.1:0-15359 GCA_036264595.1 Allostellaceae bacterium | reverse complement strand
CTGGCGGTAGTCTGGTTCCGTCAATCTCGTCGACGGCCCGGCGAGACCGTGGGCAAGCCACGTGCGGCTTGAGACGGTCCGGTCCGGCGAGGCCTGTCGGCAGGGAGCGCCGCGCGGGCCGTCCCGGCACCGCGCACCCTCTCGCTGAGACGACGTAATGTTTCAGGCAATCGTCGGCTTCAGCCTTCGGCGCCGCGTCTTCGTTCTCGCGGCGGCGCTGTTGCTGATCGGCTGGGGGCTGATGCTCGGCCGCGACATGCCGACCGATCTCTTGCCGGAGATCCGCCAGCCCACCGTCGTCATCATCACCGAGGCGGGTACGCTGGCGGCCGAGGAGGTCGAGCAATACGTCACCCAACCGATGGAGATGGTGCTCAACGGCATGCCAGGCGTGGTGCGCGTGCTCAGTGCCTCGAGTGCCGCCTTCTCGCGCATCACCGTCTCCTTCCAATGGGGAACCGATCCCTATCGCAACCGCCAGATCGTCATGGAGCGGCTGGCCATGGCGCGCGACCGCCTGCCGATGGGCGTCGTGCCGCAGCTCGCGCCGATGGCGGCTGCCGCCGGGCTGATAATGCATATTGGGGTCACCGGCGGCAGCGATCCGATGGCGCTGCGCGAATATGTCGACTGGGTGCTGCGGCCCCGCCTGCTCGCGCTCGAGGGTATCGCCCAGGCCTTCCCGATTGGCGGCGAGGTGCGGACCTTTCGCTTCACACCCAATCCGGTGATGATGAGCAATCTCGGCATCACGCTGGAGCAGGTCGAGCAGACGCTCACCGCCTTCGGAACGAATAGCAGCGGCGGATTCTCGGATCTCGACGGCACCGAGCTGCCGATCCGCAATATCGGCAAGACCAACAGTCTCGACGACATGCGCGACGTCGTGGTGTCGTTCCATGAGGGCACGCCGGTGCTGCTCGGACAGATCGGCGACGCCGAGTTCGTGCCGCGCGTGAAGCGCGGCGACAGCACGTTCAACGGCCAGCCCTCGGTGAATCTCGCCCTCGTCAAGCAGCCGGGTGCGAATACAGTGCGGCTTGCCGAGAACGTCAAGAAGCTGCTGGCCGAGATGCAGGTCACCGCGCCGGAGGGCATCCAGCTCGGGCAGATCTCGTACAGCCAGGCCGACATGATCGACGAGGCGATCTCGAATGTCGGCCACATGCTGCGCGACGCGGTGATCATCGTCGCGGTGGTGCTGTTCATCTTTCTTGCCAATTTGCGCTCGACGGCGATCTCGTTGCTCGCCATCCCGATCTCTCTCGTCGTCAGCATCATCGTCTTCCACCTGCTCGGCGTGACGCTGAACACGATGACCCTCGGCGGCATCGCCATCGGCCTTGGGGAGCTGGTCGACGATTCCGTCGTCGACGTCGAGAACATCCTGCGCCGCCTCGGCGAGAATTGCCGCAAGCCACGGCCGGAGCCGGTAATGGCGGTGATTGCCCGCGCCTCGCAGGAGGTGCGCTCCGGCATCGTCTATGCCACTGTGATCATTCTCCTCGTCTTCCTCCCGCTCTTCGCCATGCCGGGTGAGCAGGGTCGCATGTTCGGCCCCTTGGCGACCGCCTATATCGTCTCGATCTTCGCCAGCCTGGTGGTCTCCATCACGGTGACCCCGGTGCTCGCCTCCTATCTTTTTCCCAGGATGCGTGCCCTCGAGCTTCAGCACGGCGGGTGGCTCGGGCGCATGCTGAAGCGGCGCAACGAGCGCGCCCTCCTCTGGGTGCTCGACCATCCGCGGCCGGTCTTCGTCGCCACCGGCATCGCGGTCTTCGCCGCGATCGCCTCGGTGCCGCTGCTGCCGCGCTCCTTTCTGCCCGAGTTCAACGAGGGCAACATCTACGTGACGCTGCTGATGAAGCCGGGCATGTCGCTCGCCGAGACCAACCGGGTCGGCCACATGGCCGAGCAGATCATGATGCAGCTGCCGGAAGTCATCACCGTGTCGCGGCGCGCCGGCCGTTTCGAGATGGACGAGGACGGCGACCCGGTCAACGATACCGAGACGATGCTCAAGGTCCGCTTCGACAAGGGGCGCGACCGCCACGAGGTCATGGCCGATCTGCGCCAGCGCCTCGCCATCTTCTCCGGCGATCTCTCGGTCACCCAGTACCTGACTGAGCGTTTCCAATCCGCCGATAGCGGCGTCAAGGGCGAGATCGTCCTCAAGATCTTCGGCCCCGACCTGGCGACGCTGCGCTCGCTGGCCGACCGCGAGCGCGCGAAATTCGCCAATGTGTCCGGGCTCGTCGACTTGCTGGTCGAGCAGCAGACCAATACGCCGCAAATACGCATCGCCGTCGATTATAGCCGTGCCAAGCTCTTCGGCATCACCCCGGCCGCCATCACCCAGGTGCTGGAGAGCTTCTCCAACGGGCGCGTCGTCTCGCAGATCATCGATAACGGGCGCCGCTTCGACGTGATGATCCGCCTCAACGACGCCGCGCGCACGCCCGAGGCGCTCGCCCTCTTGCGTCTCGACACGCCCTCGGGCTCGGTGCCGCTCTCCGCCTTCGCCACGGTCTCGACCACCTATTGGCCAAGCCTCGTCCTGCGCGAGGACAGCGTGCGTCGCATCGCCGTGATGGCGAATACCGACGGCTCCGACATGTCCAGCATCGTCAGTCAGATGCGGGAGGCGCTGGCCACGGTGCCGATGCCGATCGGCTATCGCACCAGTCTTGAAGGCAGCTTCAGGCAGGGCGAGGAGGGTCGGGTGATGATGTCCATCCTGACGCCGGTCTCGATCCTGCTGATCTTCCTCGTCCTGCAGCAGCGCTTCCGCTCCTGGGTGCTCTGTCTGATCATCATGGGCAATATCCCGCTCGCCTTGGTCGGCAGCGTCGCGGCGCTGTGGATCTCCGGTCAGGATCTCAACCTCGGGGCGATGATCGGCTTCATCGCGGTGACCGGCGTCGCCGTGCGCAACTCGCTGCTCAAGGTCAGCCATTTCATCAATCTTCACCTGCATGAGGGCATGCCGCAGGGACGCGATCTCGTGCTGCGCGGATCGGCAGAGCGGCTCATGCCGGTGCTGATGACGGCATTGGCGGCGGGACTTGCTCTCACGCCGCTGCTCTTCGCCTCGGATGCGGCGGGCACCGAGATCCTTCACCCGGTGGCGGTCGCGATCTTCGGCGGGCTGATCAGCTCGACCTTGCTCGATACTTTCACCACGCCGCTGCTCTTCGAGCGCTTCGGGCAGCGCGCGCTGGCACGGGTGATTTCGAGCAACGCCGCGCTGGCGCTCGAGACATTCTGAACGACAGGAGGGCACATGCTTCCCGTTTCCCTGGCGGCCGCCATCATCGGTGCGACAATCGTCGCGAATCTCGCCTTCGATGTCGGCATCAACTCGCTGCAGAACTGGTACGACACCGTCTACACGGATGCTTTCTGGAGCGGGCGGGTCAAGGATTCGCCGGCGCTGCGCGCGCTGGCGGCCGAGGAGGCCGAGATCAATCGGGTGATGAGCGACGATTCCACCACCGTGCCCAAGGCCAAATAAACCGGGCGCGAGGACTCCGCCTCCCTCGGGCTTTGTCGCGTTAACGAGTTTTACTTGTTTCTACTGTCTTCGCGGCTAGAGCCCTGGCTACGCTATTCCAATGACATAGCCTTGTTGGGTTGCTGGCAAAAACGGCCTCTACTTGCTTAATGTGACAATGCCTCGTGAGGGGCGCAGCGGCCGCTCATCGCGTCAGCTGCAGCCGCGTCTTCGGCTGCCACTCTCTCGCGCGCTGCTGCGCTTCCTTGATCTGCGCCGTCGTCATCTTCGCCGCGACCGCCTCGCGCGTCGTGACGATGCCGGTGCGGATGTCGCCGGCGGGCAATTTCGCCGCGGCGAGGTTGAGCCACATATGGGCGTCGACGAGGTCGGGCTTCGCGCCCGCTTCGTAGAGGAGAAGGAAGGCGAGGCGGTACTGCGCCACCGGCAGATCCTGCTCGGCCGCCATGCGGTACCATTTCTCGGCCTCGGCGATATCCTGCGTCACGCCGATCTCGTACTGGTAGCGCATGCCGAGATCGAGCTGGGCGCTCGGCTCCCCGAGCTCGGCCGCCTTGCGCTCCCAGGCGATGCCCTGCCGCGTATCCGCCGGCACGCCCTGGCCGGCGAAATACATCCGCGCGAGGACGTGCTGGGCGACCGGGTCGCCGAGCTCAGCGAGGCTGCGCAGCTCGCGATAGGCGGCGAGGTAGTCGCCCGCATCATAGGCGGCGAGGCCGCTGGCGAGATCGGCGGCGGCCGGCGTCGTACCGGCGACCGCCAACAGCCCGGCCAACAGGATGGGTTTCAGCGGCGGAATCGCCATGAGGGATCTATACTCTCGAGCGATAATATTGGAAGACGGCGACAAGCACAGCAAAAGTCCAGAAGTTCAAGAGATACAAGAGCCAAAACAAAAGAACCACCCCATAGACGGTGAGGTAGGTCCCGAGCAGCGCCGTGCCGAGATTGCCCAAGGCGGCCCGGCGCGCGAGGGGCGCGGGCCAGATCGCGAACGGCACCAGCAGCGTGGCGAGGGTCAGCACCGTCAGGAGAAGCGCCACCGGCGCAGTGGTGCTGGCGTCGTGATGGGCGAAAAAGGCGGCGAGCGTGCCGGCGCCATAATTGAACGGATTGGCGCGCTCGGTGAGGAACTGCCAGAGCGTGAGATCCCACGGCCCGCTGCGCACGAAAAGCTGCGGCACGGCGAGGCCGGGTCCGCCATAACGGTCGTAGACGAGGACCAGGCCGAGCGTCAGGCCGAGCAGCCGCGCCGGCCCGCTGGTGATCGGCACCTGGCGCAAATCGGGCGGGGCAACGCGGTGGATGTAGGACGCGGTGATGCGCTCGACGAGGAGGGGAAGCGCCACCACGAAGAGCACCTCGATGATCAGCGCGGCGGTGGCGATCACGGCGCCGGGTTCATGCGACGGCTCGTCTGTTGCGCCGGCCGGTCATCCCTACTGCCGGTCCTTCGCCGTTCCGTTCGGAAGCTCCCGATGGTCGTCAGTTGGCAATCGCGAGCCGGTCGAAGGCCTGCGCCGTCAGGGTCGCGACGGCCTTGTCGGCGAGCAGGCGCGCGCTCGCCGCCTTCAACCACTCGGTGGTGACCAGCGAGGCCTGGTCCTCCAAGAGGACGACCTGGTCAACGGCGGCGGTAAGCTGCCCCTTCGCCAGGCTGCGCTCGGCGAGGGCGAGAATCGTCGCATTGCGATCGCCGCCGACGGCGTCGTCGCGTGAGACGAACATTGACTGCACCCACGCTTTGGTGCGATCGCCGAGGCCCTTCTGGCCGGAGGACGCGGCGATGACCCGCGGCACGACGACGGCGATGAAGCTGTCGCGTAGCTCTGTGATCGTCGAGACGCCGCTCTGCGCCAGCGGCGTGAGCACTTTAAGCGCCGCCTGCGTCTCGGCGTTGCCGTCGCCGGCGGCGGCGCGCACCGCCGCGAGCTCGGCGCTGAACGGGCTGGGCGATTGCGTCGCGCTGCGCAGATGCAGAGTGGTGAGGAAAAGCCGCTCGGCGCTCGCCGTCTTGACCAGGGCGGCCGTCACCGTCGCCGATGTCTTGACGCCGCCCTCGACGCTGGCGATCCGCGCGGCATTGTCCTTGATCGAGGCGGCGAGGAGGTCGACTTGCGTGCTCAGCTTGCCGATCTCCGCCTCGGCCGCCTTGCCCGCCTCGGCCAGGGCGACGCCACGCGCCTCGTTGGTCTTGATCGCCGCTTCGACGGCCTCGACGCGCCGCGCCGCGGTGTTGCTGCTGCCGCCGACCGCCTCGATCGCATCGAGCCGCGCGGCGATCGCGGCGCTGCGATCCTGCATCTCCTTCAGCGCGGCGGCGGCGGCGGCCAGCCGCGCGTCGATCTCGGCGCGATTGCCGGTCAGGGCGTCGACGACGAGCGGCTCGCCGATCGTCGCCGTCAGCCAGGCCCGCAGCTGCGGCGGTGCCAGCGCGCTGACCGCGGCGGTCAGGGCGACCAACGACCGGAGACGGGCGAGCGAGGCGATCACGCGCCCGCCGCCGCGGCGCCGTTCCACCGGCGCGGCGGGCGCGGTCGCCGCTGCGCCCGTTGACGTCGGGCCATCCGGGCCGGCATCGGCGACGAGCGGGCGCCGATCGACGACCGGGGCGTCGTTCACGAGCGGCGCGTCGCTGGCGGACGCTTCGTTGGCCGGGAAGGCGGCGTCGGCGGCAGCCTGCGCCGGGGAAGGCGCCGGCTCGGGCGCAGGAGTAACCGCCGGGCGCTCGTCGCGCGCCTCCGGCGGGGTGACGTTCATGCTCGGAAATTGCCGCGCGAGGGAAGCCAGCGCCTCTTCATCGACGTTGGGCAACGAATGCTTACGGCTCATGGAGTTCCTGCTGCTGATGCACGGTTTCCCTGACGACGGCGGGACGGGGCCACAGCAACCCCTCGACTTCCGTCGCGACGGCGGCGATGTCGCGCGCCGCCTCGCTGGTCGGCGCCAAAGCGGTCGGCGACGAGCCGTGGAACGTCGCCTCCTGGAAGAGGACGCGGTCGTTGAGCTGCGCCTCGAGCGGCGGCGCCTTGAGCGTGACGAGCTGCGCGCGCGCATGGGCGGCGATGCCGGAGCGCTTGACCCGGCACAGCAGGGTTTGCGCCGGTATCTTGCGCCGCGTCAGCAGCGACGCGCTCTCGACGATCTTCCAGGTGCGCAGCGCCTCGAAGACATTCGCCTCGTCGGTCATCACCGGGATGAGGACGAGATCGGCGGCGCCGATGGCGAAGACCATCGCCTGGTTGCCGAAGCCGGCGCAATCGACCAGCACGACGTCGTGATCGCTCGCCATCTCGGCAATGGTCGGGATGATCGCGTGCTCGTCGAGCTGCGTGCGCAACGCGATCTCGGAGAGCGCGCTGCGTTTGGCATGCCAGCGCGTCAGCGTCTGGTTGGGATCGGAATCGACGAGCGCGACCCGCTTTCCGGCCTGGTGCCAATAGACGGCGAGGCAGGCAACGGTCGTCGATTTGCCGGCACCGCCCTTGCCGGTGGCGGCAACCAGGATTTTACCGACCGAGTCTTCCATGGCTCGACATCAAAAAGAGTTTCCACGGCAGCCAAAGCAGGACGCAAATTCGAAGCGGGGTCGGGCTTCCTTCCGGACTCGGTTTCGTGTTGCCATAGCAAGCTTATTTCGGGATTCCGCGCTCGCCGCGGCCGCACCAACTCAGCGATCTTTGCGCGTGAAGATCGACGCTTGTCCTCCCGGAGGGTTGATCCTTCCTACTTGCAAATACGCTAGCACAAAAGCGTCGCGGGCGAGAAAGATTTTAGGCCCGACACGCGATGCAAATCCTCGACGCGTGCTTGCCGCGATGGCGTCGATCTTGTATATCGCCATAGCAGTCTTGTTTAGTATTTCCGCAACAGTCTGACTTTAATATCTTGACGGGGGGCCGCCGGGTGTTTCGGCGAGTATTCCAGTACGACACCAAAGCGCGTCACCGGCAAGTGTAAGCTGGACGAACGGCGAAGACCGAAGAAGACGGGGACTTGATGTCAGTACGCAGAGGGGGCTGTCGGATCGCGGCGCTGCCAATTCTCGTCGCCGGATTGCTTGCCGCGACGTTGTCGCCCGGCGCCGCGATGGCACAGACCCCGGCCCGGACCGCCGTGCCGCCCGATGCCGGCGCGAGCAACGTCCCGCCATCCGTCGACCTTGCCGAGCGCGATCGGTTGCTGATCGTCGGATCCCCTGCCATGGCGCCCTATGTCGACGTCGTCATCGAGGCGCTGCAACGCGAATACGTCCTGACGACGCCGAGTACGAAGTACCAGCCCGCCGGAGCCGCATTCAAGACGTTCTGCGCCGGGATCGGGCGGGATTATCCCGACATCGTCGCATCGGTGCGCGAGATGCGAAAGAGCGAGTTCGACTCCTGTATCGAGCACGGCGTGCTCGACATCATCGAGATCAAGATCGCGCGCTCGGCGGTGGTCGTCGTAACCAAGAAGGGCGATCCCGTCTTCAACGTCACGCCGCGTATGTTCTATCTCGGCCTGGCCGCCGAAATCCCCGTCGAAGGCGATTTCGTCGCCAACCCCTACCGAAGCTGGAACGATGTCGCGAAGGATGCGCCGAACCTGCCGATTCACGCCATTGTCGAGAAGGAAGGCGGCGAGCGCGATTATTTCAACGACAATTTCCTCGAAGGCGGATGCCGCCACCTCAAGGCGATCGATGCGATCTTCGCGGCGAGCGACCGGGTGGAGAAATGCATCACCCTGCGCAGCGACGGCTATATCACGGAAATCCCTCTCGCACCTGCGGGCACCGGTCATCATGACGATGCCCACGAGCGGCTGTTCGACGAGATCGAGAAAGCACCGCAAGGCACGGTGGCGGTCTTTCTGCGGCCTCACTATTGGATCAACAGGGATAAGCTCGAGTTGCTCCCGGTCGCCGGCGTGTTGCCCGACATCCGGAATATCAGCAACATGACCTACGCGATGACCGCCGATCTGCGTTTCTACTTCAAGCGCGCGCATATGCGGAATAACGAGGGGCAGGGCGTCGTCCGTGGGATTCGCGAGTTCATGCAGTTCATCACCCGGGAAAAGGCTGCCGGCGAGGGCGGTGCATTCGAGCGAATGGGGTTGATTGCCTTGCCCGACGAAGATCGCGCCGCGATGCGCCGCACCGTGCGGACGCTCCGTCGGTTCACGCGGTGATGCCTATGCCGGCCGGCAATCCCGGAAACCCGTCGGCGCGCCGCGCGCGCAGCGCCCTGATCGCGCTGGGGGCGGTGGTACTGGCGGCCCTGCCGAGCGATCGTGCGGCGGCACAGGATATGTTCTCCGATCTGAGGGGCTCGGCGCGCGAGCTCTATGAATCCGCCTGGTCTTATCTCACCCAGCCGTTCTCGGGAGCCTCCGTCGAGGCGGTCACGCCACCCTCGCCGGCCCAGGTTCTGCAGAGCGTCGAGCGCGGCGCGGAGGGCAACACCTTCTGGGAGGAGTTGAGCGATGTCGGCTATGAGATCACCGAGATCAACACCTCGGTAGGCCTGCTCCCCGAGATCAAGATGTCGTTCCAGCTGGTCCGCGAGCTCTCGGAGGCGGATCGCGACGCGCTCGACCGCAGGCTCGAGGTCGGCGCCATTCACGAGCGCGGCATCTTGCCGGCAATCCAGCGGCGGATCATTCAGACCCTGCTGGCCGCCTCCGATCTCTCGGAGATGCAGGTCACCAGGCTGGTCATCAGCGTCCTGCCGCTACCCTCGGCGGAGTTCACGATGGAGCCGCGCAACGGCACGCTGAGCCCGGAGCACGACGCGCTCTATCGCGCGATCATCAACAAGTCGACGAATCGCCCGCCGCTGCGTGATGACGGCGTTCCGCTGCCGCCGCCAATACCCAAATAGCGGCGCCGCCCTCAGTAGAGCAGAAGATAGCCGAGCGCGCCGCCGACGACGACACCGACGATGACCGGCGTGCTGGCCGTCGCCACCGAAGCGGCGATTCCGGACGCGATCACCGGCACCGCCACGCCGATCGCATTGGCGGTCGCCGCCGCGCCCGAGGTCACGGCGGCGGCGGTCGCTGCCGAGCCTTGCGCATAGACCGATCCGACGAGGCCACCAATGACGCCGCCGACGACGATCGGTCCGATTTGAGCATGGGCGGAGACCGGTGCCATCAGCCCGAGGATCACCGCAATCGCAAGATAAAGCTTATGCAACGTCGTACCCCCAAGACCACGGAGCGCGTCACGATCGCGCCGATTCGAGCGCCGCTAGGTTACACCCGATCCGCGCGTATCGCCAAGCGCGTGTTGCTCGCTGCGACCGCCGGGCGCCGCACCCCAATCGGGTTAGCGGATGATCGTGACGTTATTGGTGTCGGCCTGTCCCGAGAGGCGCAGACGGATATAGGACCACGACACGCCGACCGCGAAGACGTTGGCGGAAACGATCAGGCCGAGCGTCACCACGGTGCGTACGCTCAGCGTCTGGATGAGGCCGATATTGACCATGAGCCAGACGAGCGCGCTGAAGAACAGGAACCAGGTGACGACACCCAGCACGCCGAGCGAGCGCAGGGTCGCGAGGATGAAGGTCGCGTAGGCGATGATCAGGACGATGGTGACCAGCGCCTTCAGGATCCATTGGCCGCCGCCGAAATCCGAGATCCAGTCGCAATAGGAATAGCCGCTCGGATTATAGGTCGCGAAGACCAGGAAGAGCGCTGCTAGCCAGCGCGCGATAAAACCTGGGAGACCGAACGGCATTATTCAGCGCGCCCCCTGTCGGCACCCGCCACGACCTTTGCCCGTCACCGATGCCCTTGCCGCGGCTTGCAGGGCGATCGCCCTTGTCCGGGCGCCGCTGTCATCCTCAATCAGTGAGCTCGCGCAGCCGGCTGTCCGCGCCCAGCTGCTCGGCGACGGCATCGAGCTGAAGCAGGACTTTGTCGGCGGCGAGGCGCTGCTTCGCCTGCTCGATCCACGGCTGGGCGATTTCCGCCGGCCGTCCGGTCAACTGTTCGAGCGCGCTGACCGCGCCGGCGAGATCGCCGCTGTCTAGATGCGCCTCCGCGTCCCACAGCGCGGCCGATGCTTCCCGCTTGTCCTTGAGGCGATGCGCCATCGCGTGCAGATCGATCGTCGAGGCAACTGTGACGACGGCACGGTCGAGCCAGGTGTGCTTGGCGCTGACATAGTCGGCGAGGATGATCTCGTTGGCCATCCGCACGAAACGATCATGCAGCCGCGGCAGGACGGGCGCGCCACGATCGGCGAAGCTGGCCAGCGTCTCGAGCGCCTTGACGAGCTCGGGATCGTTCGGGCTGACCCGGCGCAGCGTCGAGAGCTGAACGCCGAACGGCTCGTCCGTCTGGAGGAAGGGCCGCAGCTGGGCGACGCCGAGAGCGACGAAGCGGGAGCTGTCGGGATTGCCGTAAAGCTTGGCGGACCACAGCGGAGTCGTGACCGCGGCGGCGACGCCGATCACCGAGAGGACGAGAGCGCTCACCGCGATTTGGCGCAGTCCGCGCAGCCGGGCGAGCACCTCGAAGGTGGGAGCTGCCGGGGGGGTAGGAGCTGCCGGCGCGGTCGTGACGGCGATCGTTTCGGTTGCGGGAGCGGCGCTCTGTCCATCCGAGTCTGTCACAATGTCCCCTTTCGTAGCCCCGTCGCTCGGCACTTTGGCTCGCGCCCGGGGTCGTCTTGCGCGCGATACGGATTTTTTCTCGACCATCACCGTTCATCCTATCCGAACAGCCACGCGCAATGGTAGAAGATTCCCGTTCCGAGATCGGTCGTCGGTCGAGGGTCGCGGGCGCGCGGGCCAGCGCGCCGCCGAGGATCGCTGCGGTTGCGGGCGACGAATATCGTGATGAATACTGCGGAAACGGCCGGCTTCTGCTCGTTTGATTTTTTTTAGATGTTGGAATCCGATAACGACTACCTCACGGTGTGAATCCGGGGTAGAATATTTGGACGGATGGTCGCTCACCGCCCTTCAAGCAGGCGGTGTGCCATGTTCGGTTGTGGCGTCGGCGTCGGGAGCTGCCCCGTCGGCGCCAAGCTTGGGGGAATTGTTTGCTGCTACGCATCTTGCCGGGCCTGCTGGTCGTCTTCACCCTGCTGGCCTCGCCGTCCCTCGCCCAGTCGTGGAAGGGGCCGAACGGAGGACAGATGGTCGACGCGGGATCGTTCCACGTCGAACTCATCATCAAGAACGCTGATTACAGCGTGAATGTCTTCGACCACGTCGACAACCCGGTTGCTGTTTCGCAGGCCACGGGGGTGGCCACGGTGATGGTCGGCGAGGAGAAGGAAAAGGTGACGCTGCAGCCAGTGGCAGCGAATACGTTGACCGGCACCGGGGCGATGAAACGCTCGGGCCCCACGAAGATACTGGTTCTGCTGCGGATTCCCGACCAAGCGACGGCGATGGCCCGTTTCGAGGTGCCGTAGCGCGATCGGGGTGCGGAGGATAATGACCGACGCGGCGATGATGGCTGCTCAACGGCGGGACCATCACTAGCGAAGTAGAGGGGGGCATTCATGGTGCGGATGGTAGTGCTGACGCTGGCCCTCGTGCTGCCGATGCTGATCGGCGCGCCGGCGAGCGCGCACATCCTCAAGGTCTTCGCCGAGGTCCAGGGCGACATGATCGTCGGCGAGGGCTATTTCAGCAACGGCGCCGTCCCCGCGCAGCACGCGGTCGACATCTTCGGGCCGGACAAGCAGAAGGTCGGCGAGGTCATGACCGACGACAAGGGCAAGTTCAGCTTCAAGCCTACCAAGCGCCAGAACTACACCTTCGTGATCGATGCCGGCGAGGGGCATCGCGCCGAATGGGTGATCGAGGCCGACGAGTTGCCGGCAACGCTTTCGGCAAAATAGCACCCAGCGCGAGCGCCCGTTATGCACTCACAGATCGTCAAACCCGCCACCGGCCACTTCGAGGGCGCCTATCTGCTGGCCGTCTGCGTCGTCGTGCTCAGCGTCTGCGGCGCTCTCATAGTGCAGCGCCACACCACGCTCGAGACGGTGCAGCTGCAGCCCTATCAGATCAGCGCCTTCGCCGATCTCAGCAAGACGGAGCAGGGCGTCTTCAACGACCTCTACGCCGCTGCGCTCGAGCTGCAATCGGTGCACCGCGACAATCAGAGCTGGCTATCGGTCGACGATCTCCAGGATCTCGCCATCCCGCCCTTCGCGGAGACGGCGCTGACCAAGACGCGCGGCGGCCATCTCTGGACGGCCATCCCCTTCGAGGGCAAGGGGGCCTCGTCGATGGGCTATTTCGGCAAGACGACGCGTACTAGCGAGGCGCGCTCCTTCTTCCTCGTCATGACCTATCGGCCGCCGCAAGTGCCGGCCGGCGCGGCGAGCGATCCCAATGCCGGACGCAGCTTCGCGATCTGGGTCAACGGCGCTGCGGCCGTCGCCGCGCCGACGGCGATCGACACCGCGGCGCTGGCCGATCTCGGCTGGCGCGAGGCGGTGGCCTTCAAGGGCGATCAGGTGCAGCAAGGACTCACGGCGGGAGCAGCGAAATGAACCTTTTCAAGCGTTCGGCGGTCCTTGCAGCGGTATGCGCCTGTTTCCTCCTCGGCATCGGCGGGACGGCGCTGGCGAAGGACAAATTGCGCGTCGGCATCACGCTGCATCCCTATTACAGCTGGGTGGCGAACATTACCGATGACAAGGTCGACATCATCCCGCTGATACCGGCCGGCTTCGAGGTGCACAATTACGAGCCGCAGCCCGACGACATCAAGCGCGCCTCGACCCTCGACGTGCTTGTCATGAATGGCATCGGCCATGACGATTTCGCCCTCAAGATCCTCGAGGCGGCCGAGGTCAAGGACAAGGTCAAGCTGATCTATTCCAACGAGGGTGTGGCGCTGATCCCGGCCTCGGGCAGCGTCAACGGCGAGAAGATGTACAACCCGCACACCTTCATCGCGATCACCGCGGCGATCCAGCAGATATACAATATCGCCGCCGAGCTCGGAAAGATCGATCCCGAGAATGCCGAGCTCTATCGCAAGAATTCGCGCGCCTATGCGGTCAAGCTGCGCAAGCTCAAGGCGATTTATGTGAACCGCCTCGCCGGCGTCGACCCCGCCCAGCTGCGCGTCGCCACCATCCATGGCGGCTACGATTACCTGATGCAGGAATTCGGGCTCGACGTCGCTGCCGTGATCGAGCCGGCCCATGGTCTGATGCCCTCGGCCAGCCAACTCAAGGAGACGATCGACAAGATCCGCGCGCTCAACGTCAAGGTCGTGTTCAGCCAGATGATGTTCCCCGATCAGTTCGTCGAGACGATCAAGCGGGAGACCGGGGCGAGCATCTACACTCTCGTCCACATTACCGAGGGCGACTACTACAAGGCCAAGTTCGAGGAGGGGATCGAGTACGACATGCGCGTACTCACCGATGCCGTTCTCGATGCGCAGGGCAAGGCCCAGAAGGCGGCAAAATGATCCGGACCTCGCGCGTGCAGGGACCTGCTATCCGCTTCACCGATGTCGGGCTGCAGCTCAGCGGCAACCAGATCCTCCACGATGTCTCGTTCACGGTCGAGAGCGGGCAGATCCACTGCATCATTGGACCGAATGGCGGCGGCAAGACATCGCTAATCCGCTCGCTGCTCGGTCAAATGCCGCATTCCGGCGAGATCCGCATCGAGTGGCCTGCCGGGCAGCGCACCGGCTACGTGCCGCAGATCCTCGACTTCGATCGCGATTTGCCGATGACGGTCGACGATTTCATGGCGATCATCAGCCAGGACCGCATGGCGATCTTCGGCCTGTCGAAGAAGAACCGGCCGGCGGTCGATCAGGCGCTCGACATGGTCGGGCTGGCGGACAAGCGCAAGCGACGCATGGGCGAGCTATCGGGCGGCGAGCGTCAGCGCGTGCTCTTCGCCCAGGCGCTCATCCCGTTTCCCGATCTGCTCGTCCTCGACGAGCCGCTCGCCGGCGTCGACGGCGCGGGGGCGGAGATCATCTCCGATCTCGTCATCGATCTCAGCGCGCGCGGCGTCACCGTGGTGTGGATCCATCACGATCTCGCCGAGGTCAAGCGCATCGCCGACAAGGTCACCTGCATCAACCGGACGGTGTCCTTCTCCGGCCATCCAAGCGAAGTGCTCACCCGCGAGAGCATCCTCGTCGTCTTCTCGCCGATCGACAGCCCCCGGACCGTCGCCTCGGCGAGCGCCGCGGCATGAGCTGGCTGTTCGACCCGATGCGCCTGTACATCCAGGCCTTGGCGCTCGCCGGCGAGCTGCCCGGGGCCTTCCAATACGCCTTCGTCATCAACGCGCTGATCTGCGGCTTCTTCATCGGGCCGATCCTCGGCGGCGTCGGCACCATGGTGGTGACCAAGCGCCTCGCCTTCTTCTCCCAGGCGGTCGGCCAGGCCGCCCTCACCGGCGTCGCGCTCGGCATCATCCTCGGCGAGCCGCTGACCGCGCCCTATGTCTCGCTGTTCGGCTTCTGCATCCTTTTCGGACTGGTGCTCAACTTCACCAAGAACCGCACCAAAATGTCGACCGACACGCTGATCGGCGTCTTCCTGTCGATCTCGATGGCGGTCGGCTCCAGCCTGCTGATCTTCGTCGCCAGCAAGGTCAACATCCACATCGTCGACCAGGTGCTGTTCGGCTCGATCCTCACCGTCAATAATCTCGACATGACGGTGCTGGTCGTCATCTCCGCCCTCGTCACCATTCTTGGCGTCGCACGTTTCAACCGCATGCTGGTCGCCAGCTTCAACCCACAGCTCGCCCATGTGCGCGGCGTCAACGTCGCCTTTCTCGACTATCTCTTCATCCTGATGATCACTGTCATCACCGTCGCCTCGGTCAAGATCATCGGC
>DATAQP010000386.1:0-2303 GCA_036264595.1 Allostellaceae bacterium | reverse complement strand
TCGGCGCGGCGCGCTGCTCGTCGCCGGCGGCGCCTTGGCGTGGAGCAGCGCCGGGCTGATCGTGCGCGCCACCTCGACCGATCCGTGGACGACGTTGTTCTGGCGCTCGGTCTTCGCCTTCCTCTTCCTGCTCGTCTATGTCGTCCTGCGCGACCGCGGCCAGGTGCTCGTCGGCTTTCGCAAGCTCGGCCTGCCCGGCTTCTTCGTCGCCCTCTCCTTCGCCACCTCTATGGGCACCTTCATCCTCGCGCTCGAGCAGACCGCGGTCGCCAATGTGCTGATCTTCCAGGCGGCGGCGCCGTTCGTCGCCGCTGTGCTTGGCTGGCTGTGGCTGCGCGAGCGCGTCTCGCCGGGTGGCGCCGCGGCGATCCTCGCGACCGTCGTCGGTATCGTCGTCATGGTCTCGGATTCGCTGGCGCAGGGGCGGCTCTACGGCGATCTCCTCTCGGCGGTGATGGGCATCACCTTCGCCGTCATGATGGTGCTGGCGCGGCGCCATCGCGACGTCTCGATGACGGCGGCGACCTGCCTGGCGACGGTGATGACCGGACTCGCCGCGCTGCCGTTCGCGATGATGACGGTGGCGCCGGTCGATCTCCTGCTCCTCGCGCTCTTCGGCATCGGCCAGATGGGGCTCGGCCTCATCATGTTTACCGCTGGGGTACGGCTCATTCCGGTGGCCGATGCCGGGCTGATCACCGTGCTCGAGGTCATCCTGGCACCGGTCTGGGTGTGGCTCGTCTTTGGCGAAAATCCTGGGCTGCGGGCGATCATCGGCGGCGCCATCGTCCTTGCCGCCGTCATCTTCCACACGCTGATCGAGAAGCGTGCGGCGGCAGGGTAGCGGCAAGCATGACCTAGCGCCTGTTCGAGCAGCGCCGCCTGCCGCTCACTGTTTTCGCAATCGGCATGGCGCTCGAGCGCAATCCCGACGCCGCCGCGGACCATCTCGTCGTCCCCTGTACGCTCGACGCCAACGACATGCGCTTTGCCACCGCCCAGGGCTTCAACTCGGGCGAGCAGTTCTTCGCCTATCTGCGCGACAGCTTCGACGTGCTCTATGCGGAAGGGAGCGAGCGGCCGAAGATGATGTCGGTCGGGCTGCATTGCCGCCTCGCCGGGCGGCCCGGGCGCTGCGCCGCTCTCGCCCGCTTCCTCGACCATGTCCAGCGCCACGACAACGTCTGGATCTGCCGCCGCATCGACATCGCCCGCCACTGGCACGCCCACCACAAGCCGCGGCCGGGGTGAGGGGCCTCAGCCGCCCGCGAGATTGCGCTCGAATGCGAGGAGTTCGCGTGCCGCGCGGACCGAGTCCGTCAGCGCCGTCTCCGGCAGGTCGGAGAGCAGCGGCTGCAGCGGGCCCATCTCGGCGACGCCGCATTTCCCCATGACGCCGTGCAGGCTGGGGATCGGCCCGAGCCGCTCGCGCTCGCGCTCGAGCGGGGCGAAGGTGGCCTCGAGCCGCTCGGCCTCGCTCCAGTCGCCGGCGCGGATCGCGCGCAGCAGGGCGAGCGAGGAAGATGGCGCAATGCAGCCGCAGCCTGTCGTGAAGCCGAACAATTTATGTTTGCGCAGATGCGCCATGGCGACGATCTCGCCGCTGCCGCTGACGATGCGGCCGGGACCGACGGCGTCGACCAGCCGGGCGAGATAGGGGTCGCTCGCCGGGTCGGCGGCGATGATGCCGTATTTGATGAACAGCACGGCGCCGTCGGCGATCAGCCGCCTGGCGTCGGCGGTGTCGAGATAGTTCGGCGCCTTGACGTAGAGAATGACCGGGGCGCGCAGCCGCTCGGCGAAAAGCCGGGCACCGCGCGCCACGCCGGCTTGTGTCGTCGGCGCCGCCGGCAGCATCATCGCCGAGGGGAAGCGGAGATCGCGCAGCACCGGCGCCGCCTCCATCAGCTTGCCGAAATCGGGCCCCGCCGCGGGGATCATCCAGGTTTCCTTGCCGGCGAGGGCGGCGAGCAGCTCCAGCGTCGCCGCGTAGTCGCGTCCGGCGAGGTGATAGAAATTGGCATTGCCGCCATACATCATCATGGTGAGGCCGCCCGCCTCGATATGGCGGATCATCCGCTCGTTCGCGGCGCGATCGAGGCCGCCATCGGCTGTCCGGGCGAGCGGCGGCACGGCGAACACCCAGCGATCGGTCTCGTCGAAGCGTGGCGCGGTGGTTCTCATGGCAAGCTCCTTCGCTGCGCCATTGACCTCCAATCGCCGGCTGCGGTCAAGGGAGGTATCGGCGGGGAGCGTCGCCGCGCGCGTCATGCCGAGGCGGCCGCCTTCGGCGGCGGGACCGG
>DATAQP010000333.1:0-5503 GCA_036264595.1 Allostellaceae bacterium | reverse complement strand
ACGCGGCATGAGCGGCGTCGCGGCGCGCTACGACGGCACGGTGACCTATCACGATTCCTGCTCGGGCCTGCGCGAGCTCGGCGTCAAGCAGCAGCCGCGCCAGCTCCTCCGCTCGGTATCAGGGCTGAAGATCGCCGAGCTGCCGGGCGCCGAGGTGTGCTGCGGCTTCGGCGGCACATTCTGCATCAAATATCCGGCGATCTCCGACAAGTTGGTGAGCGACAAGGCGGCCGATATCGAGGCGACCGGCGCCGGCACGCTGCTCGCCGGCGATCTCGGCTGCCTGCTCAACATGGCCGGGAAGCTCACGCGGCGCGGCGCCGCGGTCGAGGTCCGCCACGTCGCCGAGGTGCTCGCTGGCATGACCGGCGAGGTCACGCCCATAGGCGCGCCCGCGGTCGCGCCGATCGGCGCGCCGGACGAGGGCGCCTGAGCGATGGAAACGACCAGCCACGCCTTCAAGAGCAACGTCCGCACGGCGCTCGCCGATCCCAATCTGCAGGCCGCGCTCGGCATGGCCAAGACCGGCTTCCCGCTGAAGCGCATGGCGGCGATCGAGCGGCTGCCCGAGTTCGAGGCGCTGCGCGAGGAAGGCAAGCGGATCAAGAACCACACCCTCGCCCATCTCGATTTCTACCTCGAGGAATTCGAGCGCAAGGTCATGGAGCGCGGCGGCAAGGTCCATTGGTGCCGCACCCCAGCCGAGGCGCGCGAGACCATCCTTGCGATCTGCCGCAGCGTCGACGCCAAGACGGTGACCAAGGGCAAGTCGATGATCGCCGAGGAGATCGCGCTCAACGATTTCCTCGAGGCCAACCAGATCACGCCGATCGAGACCGATCTCGGCGAGTACATCATTCAACTGCGCCACGAGCCGCCGAGCCACATCATCGCACCGGCCATCCATCTCCTGAAGGAGCAGGTCGCCGACGCCTTCCGCGCGGCGCATACCGCGCTCGACCCCAAGCGCAATCTCGATGAGCCGCGCACCCTTACCGATGAGGCGCGGCAGATCCTGCGGCCGAAATTCCTCGCCGCCGATGTCGGCATCACGGGCGCCAATTTCCTCATCGCCGAGACCGGCTCGTCGATCATCGTCACCAACGAGGGCAATGGCGATCTGACGCAGATCCTGCCCAAGATCCACATCGCCCTCGCCAGCTTGGAGAAGCTGGTGCCGACGCTCGAGGACGCCTTCACCATCCTGCGCCTGCTGGCGCGCTCGGCGACGGGACAGGAATTCTCGACCTATACGACGGTGTCGACCGGGCCGCGCCGTCAAGGCGATCTCGACGGGCCCGAGCAGTTCCATGTCGTCCTCCTCGACAACGGTCGCTCGGCCATGCTTGGCACCGAGTTCCAGGACATGCTGCGCTGCATCCGCTGCTCGGCCTGCATCAATCACTGCCCGGTCTATGCCGCGGTCGGCGGTCATGCCTATGGCTGGGTCTATCCCGGCCCGATGGGCTCGGTGCTGACGCCGCAGCTCATCGGCATGCAGGAGGCCGGCAACCTGCCCAACGCCTCGACCTTCTGCGGGCGCTGCGAGAGCGTCTGCCCGATGAAGATTCCGCTGCCCAAGATGATGCGCCATTGGCGCGAGCGCGAATTCGCCGCCAAGATGTCGCCGGCGACTTATCGCAGCGGCCTCGCGCTCTGGGCTTTCTTCGTGCAGCGCCCCGAGCTCTATCACCGCCTCGCCGATATCGGCTCGCGCATCCTCGGCGCCTTCGGCAAGGGTCGCGGCCGCTTCCGCGCCCTGCCGCTCGCCGGCGGCTGGACCGCCGTGCGCGACATGCCGGCGCCGCAAGGCCGCAGCTTCCACAGCCTGTGGGCCGAGCGTCACGGCAAGGGGCTACGAGGCAGTGCGCGATGAGCGGCGGACGTGACGACATACTCGGCGCCATCCGCAAGGCGCTGAAGCGCGGGCCGCTCGATTCCGGCGCGGCGGATGCGCTGCGCGCCCGGCTCGAGGACCCCAAGCGCAATCTGATCCCGGCGCGCGCCGCCGGGCTCGACGATGCCGGGCGGGTCGCCCTTTTCGTCGCCATGGCCGAGGAGGTGCAGACGACGGTGAGCCGCGTCGCCAGCCTCGCTGAGGTGCCCGGCGCCGTCGCCCTCTATCTCGCCTCGGAGAATTTGCCGGCCGAGCTGGTGATGGCGCCCGATCCGGCGCTCGACGCCATTCCCTGGGGCGAGCGGCCCCTGCTCCAGCTGCGCCGCGGCAAGGCGACGCCGGGCGACCAGGTCAGCGTGACTCCGGCCTTCGCCGGCATCGCCGAGACCGGCACCTTGATGCTGACCTCCGGCGCCGAGACGCCGTCGACGCTCAACTTCCTGCCCGACACCCATATCGTCGTGCTCAAGGCCGATCAGGTGCTGGCGAGCTACGAGGAAGGCTGGAGCCGCATGCGGGAACGCGGCGCCATGCCGCGCACCGTCAATTTCATCACCGGCCCGTCGCGCACCGGCGACATCGAGCAGCGCATCCAGCTCGGCGCGCACGGCCCGCGCCGTCTGCATATCGTGCTCGTCGACGAGAGGTCCGCTGGCGGCCAGCGCGGTGATGGCCCATTCGGCAACGGCTCGTCCGGTGATGGCCAAGCCCACCCTGGCAATGGCCAAAGGTGATTCCGAGCTCTGGCAGGCGGCGCTGCGCGACGTCAAGCCGTTGCGCCGCCGCCGACCGTCTGCCGCGGCAAAGCCGGCACCGCCGCAGCCCGCGTTAAATACCGCCCCCACGCCGGCCGCCCCACCCGTCACCGCCCGCCCCGCGGCCAAACCGGCGGCGAAATCGGCCGCCAGGCCGGTGCCGCTCCTGCCGCTCACCGGGTTGCGCGCGCCCGGCCTCGACAAGGCCTCGGCCGAGCGGCTGAAGCGCGGCCAGTATCCGATCGAGGCGCGTATCGATCTCCATGGCATGACGCAGGACGATGCCCACCGCGCGCTCGGCGATTTCATCGCGCGCAGCGCGCGCGCCGGGCTGCGCTGCGTGCTCGTCATCACCGGCAAGGGATTGCGCCGCCTCGGCGATGAAAGCCCCGGCGGCGGCGCGATCGGCATATTGCGCAACGCCGCGCCGCGCTGGCTCAACGAGGCGCCGAACCGCGCGCGCATCCTCGCCTTCGCCGCGGCGCAGCCGCGCGACGGCGGCGGCGGCGCGCTCTACGTCTTGCTGCGGCGCCGAGGCCGCGCAGCCGACGCATGACGCCATTCGGCGAGCGGCTGCGGGCGCTGCGCACCGAACGCGGCATGACGCTGAAGGCGATGGCCGCGGCGCTCGGCCTGTCGCCAGCCTATCTCTCGGCGCTCGAGCATGGCCGCCGCGGCCGGCCGACCCATGCCCTCGTCATCGCCATCTGCGCCCAGCTCAACATCATCTGGGACGATGCCGACGAGCTCATCCGCCTCGCCCGCCTGTCGCATCCGCGCGTCACCGTCGACACCGCGGGTCTGGCCGCTTCGGCGACCGAGCTCGCCAATCTCCTCGCCGAGCGCATCCGCAAGCTGCCGCCCGACACGGTCGATCGCATGCTCGCCATCCTCAAGAGCGAGAAGCTGCCGGAGCGCCGCCGCCGGCGCCAGAAGCCGCTAACCGGTTCTTAAGGCTTTTCGGCGCAGGCTCCGCGCAGGCGAGACTGAGCGGCGACGGAACCACCATGTCGAATGGCGAGACAGCGGACAACGATTTGCGGCAAGCCGATCTCTCGCATCTTCAGCTCGGCGAGATGACCGCCGCGCAACGCGCCGAGATCCGCCGCCGCTACGCCGATTTCATCAAGCGTCTGGCCAAGCCCACGCTGCCGCGCACGGCGGCCACCCCGGCGCAGTCGAGCACCAAATGGGTGCCCGGCAAGAAGGTGACGCGCTAGGAGCTATCACTCAGACACTCAGAATCCCTCTCCCTCCGGGTGAGGGTAGGGTGAGGGACTTCGAGCGTCTCGATTTCAACCGAACCAAGCGGCCGCAGATAGTGTGCTGAAGGTTCTGCAAAAGGTTTGAGGTCGTGGTGGCCATGGCATGGTGGTGATGTTCAACGTCACCGACCCCGTGGAAAGGGAACACGCCATGGCCAATCGAGAGGCTACGCCTGCGCGGTACGACTGGAAAGCGGTGCTGACCAGCGATGAGGATGGATTTCGGGCGCTGTTGCAGACGGTGGTGCAGGAGGTGCTCGAGGCGGAGATGAGCGAGGCGCTGCAGGCGGAGAAGGGTGAGCGGACGCCGGGTCGGTTGGGGCATCGTTCGGGCTATTACGAGCGCAAGCTGGTGACTCGGATCGGCGTCCTGGAGCTTCGCGTTCCGCAGGACCGGGCGGGTCGCTTCTCGACCGAGCTGTTCGAGCGCTACCAGCGCTCGGAGAAGGCGCTGGTGGCGGCGCTGGCGGAGATGTATGTGCAGGGCGTCTCGACGCGCAAGGTGAAGGCGATCACCGAGGAGCTGTGCGGCCACGGCTTCTCGGCCTCGGCGATCAGCGATGCGACGGCGCGGCTGGATGGCGCGCTCAAGGCCTTCGCCGGGCGGCGTCTTGACGAGGCCTATCCTTACCTGATCCTCGATGCCCGCTACGAACGCATCCGCGAGGCCGGGGTGATCCAGAGCCAGGCGGTGCTGGTCGCGATCGGCGTCGACTGGGAAGGCCGGCGCCAGGTGCTTGGCGTCGAACTCGCCAATCGCGAGAGCCGCTCGAGCTGGCGCGATTTCCTTGCCGGGCTCAAGTCGCGCGGTCTCTTCGGCGTCGAGTTCGTGGTGTCGGACGATCATCAGGGGCTCAGGGCGGCGATCCGCGAGGTCCTGCCCGAGGCGGTCTGGCAACGCTGCTACGTGCATTTCCTCCGGAATGCGCTGGACTATGTGCCGCGCAAGGTCGACGACGACTGCCTGATGGAGCTGCGCTGGTTTTATGACCGTCGCGATCTCGCCGAAGTCCGCCGCGACCTCGCCGCCTGGCTCGCCAAATGGCAGGCCAAATATCCGAAGCTGACGAACTGGGTCGAGGAGAACGTCGAAGAGACCTTGACCTACTACCGTCTGCCCCTGCCGCACCACAAGCACATGAAGTCGACCAACATGCTGGAGCGCCTGAACCAGGAGCTCAAGCGCCGCACCCTGGTGGTGCGGATCTTTCCCAATGCCGCCAGTTGCCTGCGCCTCGTGCGCGCCCTCGCCGCCGAGACGCATGAGGGCTGGCTCGAAGCAACCCGCTATCTCAACATGGAGCATCTCAAGGAACGCAAGAAGGAGGCGCTCAGGGCAATTGCCGCCTGACGACGGCAGGGCATGGTCGACGCTACGCTATACGGGGGCTCCGCGCCGCCCATGCCCGACATCACCTTGCCACCAATTTGCTGAACTTGACGCACACAACTCGATGAGGGTTGCGCTCCAACCCGGCCAGAATCGAATTGCCCGATGCAAAGTATGAGCTAGGAAGCGTTCTCGCCCGGCATAGCCGTGATAGTCGAAAGCCCACGTATCCGTTGCGACGAATATGTGGTTGCCG
>DATAQP010000328.1:0-10233 GCA_036264595.1 Allostellaceae bacterium | reverse complement strand
ATTTGAGGCGGCGCGCCATTCAGTTCCACTATTACCAGATCGGCGCCGTCTGGGGCGGCGTCGAGGAGCATCGCCTTCTCTATCATTTCGCCGATGGAACCTATGCCGGCTGCACCGTGCCGCACGCGCCAGCGCCGGCGCAGGTCAACTACGTCTATCGCGGCGCGCTCGAGCGCAAGATCGTGCCGGTCGACGAGGTCGTCTGAGAATGGGCAAGAGCGAGCGTGCGACATCGGTACTCGAGGCGAGCGGGTTGCCGGGCGAATGCTATACTGGCGACGCGTTCTTCCGCGCCGAGATCGCGCACATCCATCGCCGCAACTGGCTCTTCGCCGGCCGCGTCGAGGAGATCGCCGCGCCGGGCGACTACCGCGCCATCGAGACGGTGGGCGGGCCGGTCATCCTGCTGCGCGACCGCGAGGGCAGCTTGCGCGCCTTCGCCAATTGCTGCCGGCACCGCGGCTCGCTGCTGCTCGAAGGCAGCGGCAACATCCCAGCGATCTCCTGCCCCTACCATGCCTGGAGCTATCGTCTCGACGGCTCGCTCATCGCCGCGCCCGACATGGACCGCACGATCGGCTTCGACAAGGCGGAGCAGGGCCTGGCGCCGGTCCGGCTGGAGATTTGGCAGGGCTTCATCTTCCTCAATTTCGATGCCGACGCGCCCGATCTTGCGACGCATCTCGGCAATCTGCCGGAGATGCTCGGGGGCTACCGCTTCGACGAGATGGTCTGCACCTGGCGCCAGGAGATCGAGTGCCGCTGCAACTGGAAACTGCTCGTCGAGAACGCGCTGGAGACCTATCACACCGGTCTCGTCCATGCCCGCACCGTCGGTGCCCAGACTTCGATATCGCCGGCGACGACCGGCGAATGGGTGACCTTGCAGGTGCTGAGCGCGACGAGCGTCGCGGTGCTGACCGACGCGCCGCCTTTTCCGCCGATCGCTTGCCTCTCGGCGGAAGCGAAGCGCGGCACCTATTTCACGATGATCCTGCCGACGACGCAATTCGCCTGCGCCCAGGATGCGATGTGGTGGCTCGCCGTGCGGCCGCTGGCGCCGGACAGGACGGTGCTGTCGCTCGGCGGCTGCTTTCCCCGCAGCACGGTCGCGCTGCCCGACTTCGCCGCGAAGGCAGGGGCCTATTACGATCGCTGGGCGCGTGTCGCAGCGGAGGATGTCGGCATTCTCGAGAAGCAGCAGCGCGGCCTCGCCTCTTCGCTCTACCGCCCGGGTCGGCTGTCCTGGCGCGACGACCTCGTCCACGCTGTGCATGAATGGGTGAGGGCGCGGGTGCCGGACGGGCGTTGAAAGACGGGATCGACAACGTGCGTCCTTCGAGACGCCCGCTTCGCGGGCTCCTCAGGATGAGGGAAATCTGGAAATGCCATCAGCGATCGTCCTCATCCTGAGGAGCGCCGGAAGGCGCGTCTCGAAGGACGCAGGATCGTCGTGCGAGCGAATTCAAACGGCATAAAACTGCAAGACGACGGGGCTATCGTCGTCGCCGCCGATTGACCCGCGCGCCAAGTTCGGGCACACACACCCGTCCAAGATCAGGGGAACCATCATCATGAAGCTTCATATCGCCGTCGCGGCGCTTGCCGTGACTGTTGCTTTCGCGTCCGTCGCGCAGGCGGGACCCACGCTCGATGCGGTCAAGAAGAACGGCGTCTTGAGCTGCGGCGTCTCGACCGGCCTCACCGGCTTCTCGCAGGCCGACAGCCAGGGCCGCTATACCGGGCTCGACGTCGATGTCTGCCGCATGGTTGCGGCCGCCGTGCTCGGCGATGCCAGCAAGGTCAAGTTCGTGCCGCTCAGCTCGCAGCAGCGCTTCACCGCCATCCAATCCGGCGAGGTCGACATGCTATCGCGGACGACGACCTGGACGCTGCAGCGCGACACCCAGCTCGGGCTCACCTTCGCCCCGGTCGTCTTCTATGACGGGCAAGGCTTCATGGTGCCGAAGAAGCTCGGCGTGAAGAGCGCCAAGGAGCTCAAGGGCGCCACCATCTGCGTCCAGCCCGGCACCACGACCGAGCTCAACCTCGCCGATTTCTTCCGCTCCAACAAGCTCGACTTCAAGCCGGTGGTGATCGAGAAGCTCGAGGAGGTCGAGGCGGCCTATTTCTCCGGCCGCTGCGACGCCTACACCACCGACCGCTCCGGCCTCGCCGCGACGCGCATCGGCAAGGCGTCGAATCCCGACGAGCACGTCATCCTGCCCGAGGTCATCTCGAAGGAGCCGCTGGCGCCCGCCGTCCGCCACGGCGACGACGAGTGGTTCGGCATCGTCAAATGGTCGGTCTTCGCCAGCATCGAGGCGGAAGAGGACGGCATCACCTCGAAGAATGTCGACGAGAAGACGAAGAGCGACGATCCCAACATCAAGCGTTTCCTCGGCGTGACGCCGGGCATGGGCAAGGCGGTCGGTCTCGACGAGAAATGGGCCTATAACATCGTCAAGCAGGTCGGCAATTACGGCGAGGTCTTCGAGCGCAATGTCGGCAAGGATTCGGCGCTCAAGCTCGAGCGCGGCCTCAACGATCTGTGGACCAAGGGCGGGCTGATGTACTCGATGCCGGTGCGGTGAGGGCGCCGGCTCAACAATCCAGCGTGCGGTCGCGCTCCCATTGCGTGAGGTGGCGGGTGAAATCCTGCCACTCCGCCATGCGGAGCTTGACGTAGCTGTCGACGAGCTCGTCGCCGAGTGAAGCGCGTAGCGTCTTCGACATGGCGAAGCCGCGCAGCGCGTCGAGCAGGTTGAGCGGCAGGCGGCGGACGTTCTTCAGTGTGTGGCCGACCTCGTACATGTTGACGTCGAGGCGCTTGCCGGGATCGCGTTTCTCCGCGATGCCGTCGAGCCCGGCGGCGAGCACGCCGGCCTGCAAGAGATAGGGGTTGGCGGCGCCGTCCATCAGGCGGAGCTCGAAGCGGCCGGGCTCGGGAATGCGCACCATGTGGGTGCGGTTGTTGCCGCCATAGGTGACGGCGTTCGGCGACCAGGTGGCGCCGGAGAGCGTGACGGCGGCGTTGATCCGCTTGTAGCTGTTGACCGTCGGGTTGAAGAGGGCGGTGAGCGGCTCGGCATGGGCGAGTATGCCGCCGAGGAAATTATAGGCGAGGGCGGAGAGACCGAGCTCGCCCTTGGCATCGGCGAAGAGGTTCTTCTTGCCCGCTCTGTCCCAGAGCGAGACATGGGCGTGACAACCATTGCCGGTCAAATTGCTGAACGGCTTCGGCATGAAGGTGGCGCGCAAGCCCGCCTGCTCGGCCAAGGTCTTGACCATGAACTTGAAGAAGACGTGGCGGTCGGCGGTGATCAGCGCATCGTCATAGGCCCAGTTCATCTCGAACTGGCCGTTGGCGTCCTCATGGTCGTTCTGATAGGGCGCCCAGCCGAGACCGAGCATGGCGTCGCTGATCGCGGTGATGAGATCGTAGCGGCGCAGCAGCGCCGACTGGTCGTAGCAGGGCTTGGCCTGGGTGTCGGCCTGGTCGGCGATCGCCGTACCGTCGCGGTTGATGACGAAGAACTCGGCCTCGACGCCCGTCTTCATGCGATAGCCTTGCGCCGCCGCCGTCGCGATCTGGCGCTTCAGCACGTTGCGCGGCGCATGGGCGATCGGCTTGCCGTCCATGATCGGATCGGCGGCGAGCCAGCCGACCTCCGTGTTCCAGGGCAGGCGGATCAGGCTGGCGGGGTCGGGAATGACGAAGACGTCGGGATGGGCCGGCGTCAGATCGAGATGCGTCGCGAAGCCGGCGAAGGCGGCGCCGTCGCGCTGTATCGCCGCGATCGTCGTCGCCGGCACCAGCTTGGCCCGGAGCACGCCGAAGAGATCGACGAAGCTGATGAGGAAATAGCGGATGCCGTTATCCGCCGCGGCTTTCGCCAGGTCTTTTGCCATGAAGTCCCCCTGTCGTTTGTCACGCATTGTTATTTGTAGGGGCGGGGCTCTGCCCCGCCCGGGCCGGGCAGAGCCCGGCCCCCACGATATTCTTCCCCTCACTTCCGCCCTGGCACCCAATCGGTTCCCGCCAGCGGCACGCCGGCCATCGCCGCCGCCTCCACCGTCAGCGCCGCCAGATCCTCGGGTTCGAGGTTGAGCACGTGCGACTTGCCGCAGGCGCGCGCCAGGGTCTGCGCCTCGAGGGTCAGCACGGTGAGATAATTGCGCACCTTGCGGGCGCCTTCCTCGACGATCAGCCGCCGCTCGAGCGCTTCGTCCTGCGTCGTGATGCCGACCGGGCAGCGCCCGGTATGGCAGTGATGGCAATAGCCCGGCGCGGTGCCGAGGGCGCGGTAATCGTCCTCATGGACCGGCCGGTTGCAGTCGAGGGCGATGAGCGCGGCGGTGCCGATCGAGACGGCATCGGCGCCCATCGCCAGCGCCTTGGCGACATCGGCGCCGGAGCGGATGCCGCCCGAGATGACGAGCTGCACCTTGCGGTGCATGTCGAGCTCCTGCAGCGCCTCGACCGCCTGGCGCAAGGCCGGCAGGGTCGGGATGCCGGCATGCTCGATGAAGACATCCTGGGTCGCGCCGGTGCCGCCCTGCATGCCGTCGAGCACGACGACGTCAGCCCCCGCCTTGACCGCCAGCGCCACGTCGTACTTCGGCCGGGCCGAGCCGATCTTGACGTAGACCGGCTTCTCCCAGTCGGTGATCTCGCGCAACTCCTGGATCTTGATCTCGAGATCGTCCGGGCCGGTCCAGTCGGGATGGCGGCAAGCGCTGCGCTGATCGATGCCGGTCGGCAGCGTGCGCATCTTGGCGATGCGCTCGGTGATCTTCTGGCCGAGCAGCATGCCGCCGCCGCCCGGCTTGGCGCCCTGGCCGATGACGATCTCGATGGCATCGCAGCGCCGCATGTGCTCGGGATCGGCGCCGTAGCGCGACGGCAGCACCTGGTAGACGAGGAGCGAGGAGGCGGCGCGCTCCTCCTCGCTCATCCCGCCATCGCCCGTCGTCGTGCTGGTGCCCATCATGCTGGCGCCCTGGCCGAGCGCCTGCTTTGCGTGGCTGGAGAGCGCGCCGAAGCTCATCCCGGCGATGGTGATCGGGATGCTGAGCTCGATCGGCTTCCTGGCGAAGCGCGTGCCGAGCACGACATCGGTGGCGCAGCGCTCGCGATAGCCCTCGAGCGGATAGCGCGAGATTGAGGCGCCGAGCAGCACGAGATCGTCAAAGCTAGGCACCTTGCGCTTGGTGCCGAAGCCGCGGATCTCGTAGATGCCCTCCTCGGCGGCGCGCTGGATCTCGTGGACGACCGCGGGCGGGAACGCGGCCGAAGGGCGCAGAGGCGGAGTGCCGTCACTCATCAATATTGCCCGGCGTGATCGATGTGGAAATTGTAGAGCTTGCGCGCCGAGCCGTAGCGGCGGAAGTGCGCGGCGTCGGCGGCGATCTGGGCGCGCTCGAGCAGCGCGGCGACATGGGCGACATGCGCCGGCGCCATCGCCTTCTCGATGCAGTCGGCGCCCAGGCTGGCGACCTTGCCGGCGACGAAGATCTCGGCCTCGTAGAGCGAATCGCCGAGATCGTGATCGGCGTCGCCGCAGACGACCAGCGAGCCGGCCTGGCCCATGAAGCAACTCATATGGCCGATGCTGCCGCCGACGACGATGTCGATGCCCTTCATCGAGATGCCGCAGCGCGCGCTGGCGTCGCCCTCGATGACCAGCATGCCGCCGCGCCCCGAGGCGCCGGCCGATTGCGAGGCGTTGCCGGTGACGCGGATCATGCCGCTCATCATGTTCTCGCCGAGCCCGGTACCGGCATGGCCGTTGACGATGATCGTCGCCGCCTGGTTCATGCCGCCGCAGTAATAGCCGACATGGCCGTCGATCGCGATCTCGACCGGCACGGTGAGGCCGGCGGCGATGGCATGCGCGCCCTTGGGATTGACGATTCGCCAGAGGCGCTCGTTGGTGTCGGCTTGAAGCTGGTGAAGACGGGAATTGAGGCTGCGGATGGTCTCGCGCTCGAGATCGACGGTGATCATTATTTTCTTGCTCTCCCCTTGGGGAGAGGTGTGGCTGCGCTGCGCTCGCTCACTGCCGCTCCCACGAATAGACGGTGGCGGCGCGCGGCTCCCAGATCGTCGCGCGGTCGGCGCCGGGAAGCGTGGCGATGGCGCGGTACTCGGTCGCCATCGCCACCCAATCGTCGGTCTCGCCCATCACCGCCGGCTTGCAGGCGATGGGGTCGCGCAAGATGGCGAAGCCGTCGCGCGTGCCGACCGCGAAGGTGTAGAAGCCGTCGAGATCCTTCAAGCCCGCCTCGAGCGCCTCCTTGAGCGAGGCGCCCTCGCTCATCCGCCAGCTCAGATAGCCGGCCGCCACCTCGCTGTCATTGTCGGTGGTGAAATGGATGCCGCGGCGGCGGAGAGTCTGGCGCAACCGGTTGTGGTTGGAGAGCGAGCCGTTATGGACGAGGCAGAGATCGACCCCGGTGGAGAAGGGGTGCGAATGCTCGGTGGTAACGGCGCTCTCGGTCGCCATGCGGGTATGGCCGAGCGCGTGGCTGCCGCCCATCGCGGCGAGGTCGAAGCTGGCGATGACCTCGTCGGGCAGGCCCTTCTCCTTGAAGATCTCGATGCGCTCGCCGAACCCCATCGGCCGGATCTCGGCGTAGTGGCGGGCGAGCCACTGGCGCAGGGTTTCCGCCTCGGCGCGCACCGTGACGACGCGGTGGCTGCCGCGCTGCTGAGGCGTGGCGGCGAGGCCGAATTCCTGGTCGAGCGCGCTGTCGAGGAGGCGCCAGTCGAAGCCGGGATCGGGGTGGAACAGCGTCACTTTATAGGCGCCCATCGGCGCCGGGTCGCCGTAGATGGCGAAGCCGGCGCTGTCCGGGCCGCGCTCGGTCATCTGCGCCAGCATGCCGGCGAGCAGCGAGCCGAGCTGTGGCTCTTTGGCTTTGTTCTTGAGGAAGACGCCGACAATGCCGCACATATCGTTCACTCCGAGGCCGCGAGCCGAGAGTAGCGCAGATTCCGCCGCTGGGGAGTCCCTAGCCGCGCCGCACTCGCGCTGTTCGGTCGAAATCTCTCCTGCCAGAAACTGACAGCGAGCCAGCTTACCCTCCTGGCGTCAACAGCCGCGCAGGAGAGCATCCGATGTCCGATCCCAATTTCGTCATCCTCTATGTCGAGAGCCCGCCGGCCAGTGCGGCTTTTTACGGCGATCTGCTCGGCAAGATTCCGGTCGAATCCTCGCCGACCTTCGCCCTTTTCGCCCTCCAATCCGGGACCATGCTCGGCCTGTGGTCGCGGCACACCGTGGAGCCGGCGGCGGCCGCTGGCGGCGGCGGTTGCGAGATCGGCTTCAGCGTCGCCGATCGCGAAGCGGTCGATGCCGCCTATGCCGACTGGCGCAAGCACGGCCTGCCGATCCTGCAAGAGCCGACCGAGATGGATTTTGGCCGCAGCTTCGTCGCTTCCGATCCCGACGGCCATCGCCTCCGCGTCTTCTTCGCGGCTGGACCGTGAGAAGATGCGCGTTCAGAGCCACAGCCGGGCATTCTCGGGGTCGTAGAGCGGCGACGTCGTCACCGTGGCGCGGCGCAGCGTGCCGAGTATGCCGATATCGAGAACAGTCCCTGGTACGGCGAGGTCGCTCCTGACATAGGCGAGGGCGATGCTTCTGCCGATGCGATGGCCGTAGCCGCCGGAGCCGACGACCCCGACGCTCTCGCCGTTCTTGAAGACGACCGAGGAGGAGGGGGCGTCGGTATCCTCGGCATCGACGAGCAGCGGTACGAGACGCTGGGCGGTGCCGCGCGCCTGACGCTCGGCGAGCGCAGCCCGGCCGATGAAATCGCCCTTGCCGAGCCGCACGAAGCGATCGAGGCCGGCCTCGAAGGGATCGTAGTCGAGCGTGATGTCCTGCTTCCAGGAGACGTAGCCCTTCTCGAGCCGCAGGGACTCCATCGCATACATGCCGAAATCGGCGATGCCATGGGAGTGGCCGGCCTCGCAGAGCGCATCGTAGACCCGGGCGAGACCGTCCATTCCGACATGCAGCTCCCAGCCGAGCTCGCCGACATAGTTGATGCGCAGGGCCAGGAGCTTCGCTCCGGCGACGGTCATCTCGCGCGCGCTAAGCCAGGGGAAGGCGGCGCTCGAGAGATCCTCGCCGGTCAGCGTGGCGAGCAATTCGCGCGATCGCGGCCCGGCGAGGACCAGTGTGCTGCCTGCCTCGCTCGCATCTTCCAGCCGCACCGTGCCGTCGTCCGGCGCATGGCGCGACAGGAGATCCCAATCGTGCAGCCGCCCCGAGGCGGCGCTGAGCAGCAGGAAGCGATCCTCGGCGAGGCGGCTGACGGTGAACTCGCTGAGGATGCGGCCGCGCGGCGTCAGCGCGTAGGCGAGGGTCACCCGCCCGACCCGCGGCAGCGCGCCTGCGATCATGCGGTCGAGAAAGGCGGCGGCGCCGCGCCCCTCGACGCGGATCTTGGTGAAGCCGGCGAGATCCATGAGTCCGACTCGCTCGGCGACGGCGCGGCACTCCGCCCCGACCGGATCGTGCCAGTTGGTGCGCTGAAAGCTCACGACATTGGCGGCCTGCGTGCCCGGTGGCGCGAACCAGGCGGCGCGCTCCCAGCCGCCGCGCGCGCCGAAGACGGCGCCCTTGGCGGCAAGGCGGGTATAGAGCGGCGTTACGTGACGCGGCCGTCCGGCCGGGCGCTCCTCGTTGGGAAAGGCGATGGTATATTCGTTCTGATAGAGCTCGACCGCCTTGTCGGTGACGTAGCGCGTGTCGGCATAGGCGCCGTAGCGGCGATGGTCGAAGCCCCAGAGATCCCATTCCGCCTTGCCGTCGACGATCATCTCGGCGAGCGCCTTGCCGGCGCCGTCGGCCTGGCAGATGCCGAAGCTGAAGCTATTGCAATTGAAGAAATTGCGCAGGCCGAAGGCGGGGCCGATATAGGGGTTGCCGTCGGGGCTGTAGGGAATGGGCCCGTTGACGATGCGCTTCAGCCCGACGCTGCCGAGCACCGGCACGCGGGCGATCGCCTGCTCGATATAGGGCTCGAGCCGGTCGAGCTCGTTGGCGAAGAGCTCGGTGCTGAAGCCGGGCGGAATGCCGTCCGGCCAGACCGGTTTCGCGTCCCATTCATAGGGGCCGAGGAGCAGCGCATCGCGCTCCTGGCGCAGATAGTAGCTGACATCGGGATCGCGCAGCAGCGGCAGTCGCCGGGGCAAAGCGGCGATCTCGGCGATGCTGTCGGTGACGAGATACTGGTGCTGCATGCTGACCAGCGGCAGGCGGGAGGCGACTTCGGGCCCGACCATGGCGGCGATTTCGCCGGCACGATAGCCGGCGGCGTTGACGACGATCTCGGCGTTGATCACGCCGCCCTTGGTCGTCACCTCCCAGGTACCGTCCGGCCGCGCCGCGATCGCGGTGACAGGATTGAAGCGGTAGATTTCGGCCCCGGCGGCGCGGGCGCCGCGCGCCAAGGCTTGCGTCAGCTGGCTCGGATCGATGTCGCCGTCATAGGGGTCCCACAACCCGCCTGCGATATCGTCGAGCTCGATCAGCGGGTAGCGCGATTTGATCTCGTTCGGGCCGATGAGCTCGAAGCCGATGCCCTGCGCCCGCGCCATGGCGGCGACATGGGCGAGCTCCGCCATCCGCGCTTTGCCATGGGCGAGGCGGATCGAGCCGGTAGCGCTGCAGCTTGCGGACGTCCCGGCTCGTCAGGAAGGTCGGGCAGTTGCCCGCCGCGTGCCAAGTCGAGCCCGAGGTCAGCTCGTCGCGCTCGGTCAGCGCGATGTCGCGCCAGCCCTTCAGCGCCAGATGATAGAGCGCGCTGCAGCCGACGGCGCCGCCACCGATGATCAACACCCGGACGTGACTCTTCAGTGCGATTTTCCTTCCGCTTCTCTCGATAGACTATCCGCTGTCCGTGACGAGCATAGCAAGGCAAGGACCGTGCGCCCAGTCACCCCCACCCCGCCCCGCCCCCGTCAAGGGGTCGTCAAGGGGGAGGGGGAAGGTCTCCGCATTCCTCGCAATCTCATAACCCCCTCCCCCCTTGAGGTCAGGGCTATCGCATATGAGTAAAGAGCTCGTAGAAGAAGTCCTTGCGCCACAATGCACGCTTCATTTTTCGGGCGATAGACCGCGTATCGGGGTGAGATCGCAAGATGTCGAGAGCTATTCGTCGAATCACCGCGAGATTTTGCGGCGCGTAGTTCTTTCGGGTTCGGGCGTCGTCCTC
>DATAQP010000301.1:0-2843 GCA_036264595.1 Allostellaceae bacterium | reverse complement strand
AGCAGCCGGACGGTACGATGACGGCTGCCCGCATCCTGGTCGGCAAGGATGGGGTCAAGCCGTCGATGTAGTGGGGCAAGCTGGCGGATTTGGGCCGATTCCCTTTGAATCGGGCGGGCGGGGCAACATCTATTGAACATTGCGGCGGGGGCGGCTGATCCCTATGATCCGCCGCGATTTCCTCCCGCCTTGTCGTAGATCTGGTCCTATCCCATGCTGCAAGCCATCCGGTCGAAAGCCGGCTCCCTCGTCGTCAAGATCCTCTTCGCCCTGCTGATCGTCAGCTTCGGCGTCTGGGGTATCGGCGATATCTTCCGTGAGCGCAGCGCCGCCGAGACGACGGTGGCCAATGTCGGCGACGTCAAGATCCAGGCCGACGAGCTACAGCTGTCTGTACGCCGCGAGATGGACCGCATGAACCGCATGCTGGGCGGCAATTTCACCGCCGAGCAGGCCAAGCAGATCGGCCTCGTCGATACGGTGCTCGACCGCATCATCGCCGCCGACCTGCTCGATCTCGAGGAGCGCCGCCTCAAGCTTCTCGTCGACGACCAGGTGGTGCGCGATGCGATCATGGCCAATCCGGCCTTTCACAACAGTACCGGCGCCTTCGATCGCAATCTCTTCACCAACATCCTGGCCTCCAACCAGCTGACCGAGGATCGCTATGTCGGGCTGCTGCGCCACGACATCGCACGCGGCAACCTGACCAGCGCGATCGCCGGCGGCGCGGTGGCGCCGATCCCGCTCGTCGAGACGCTCTTCCGCACGCGCAACGAGAAGCGCGTCGGCGATACCGTCCTGGTCGCCAGCGCCAAGGTCACCGGCGTCGCCGAGGCGAGCGAGGCCGAGCTGCAGGATTTCCACGCCAAGCACGAAGACCTCTTTCGCGCCCCGGAATATCGCGGCTTCACCGCGCTGATCATGAAGCCGGAAGATATCGCCGCCAGCATCGACGTGCCCGAGAGCAAGCTGCGCGATGAATATCAATCGCGGCTCGACGAGTTCCAGACGCCGGACCGCCGTCAGCTCGAGCAGATCCTGGTCCCCGACGAGGCCAAGGCCAAGGAGGTCGAGACGCAGCTCGCCGCCGGCAAGGATTTCACCGCCGTCGCCAAGGACGTCGCCGATCAGGGTGAGGACACGGTCAAGCTCGGCTGGGTTAAGCGCGAGGAGCTGCCGCCCGAGCTCGCCGATGCCACGTTCGCGCTCAAGGACGGCGAAATCGGCAAGCCGACGCAGAGCCCGCTGGGCTGGCATATCATCAAAGTCACCGGCGTCGAGGTCGGTTCGACCAAGCCCTTCGAGGCGGTCAGCGATCAGCTGCACAAGGACGTCGCCCGCGAGATGGCGGCGGACGAGCTCTACAAGCGCTCGAACGAGATCGAGGACGCCCTTGCCGGCGGCGCGACGCTCGATCAGGTGGCCGAGAAATTCGCCCTCAAGCCGACCAAGATCGCCGCCGGCGATCTCGACGGTAAGGACCCGGCCGGCGCGCCGGTTGCGCTGCCCAACGCCGACGAGATCCTGCGCGTCGCCTTCAACACCGATCAGGGGCAGACGACGCGGATGAACGAGACCAAGGACAATGGCTATTTCATCCTGCATGTCGATTCCGTGCAGCCGTCGGTGATCAAGCCGCTCGCCGAGGTCAAGGACCGCACCAAGGAGCTCTACCTCGCCGACAAGCAGAGCACCGCCGCCGAGACCGAGGCGAAGGCGATCAGCGCCGCGGTGACGGCGGACAAGACGCTGGCCGCCATCGCCGCCGAGAAGCAGGTTGCCGTCACGACGACGCCGGCGGTGACACGCCGAGGCAGCGGCCAGGCGAATTTGCCGGCGTCCGTCGTCGCCAAGATGTTCGACATCAAGCCGGGCGAGACGGCGGTGACGAGCGGGCCGGACGGTTGGTACGTCGTGCAGCTGAAGACGATCGACATCCCCGATCCGGCGACCGATTCCGCGACGGTCACGCAGGTCACCGAGCAGCTCACCGAGGGCATGCGCGGCGACATTCTCAGCCAATTCGAGAAGGCGCTGCGCAATCGTTACCCGGTCACCGTCCGCCAGCAGGAAATCGATCGGCTGTTGTAGCAGCGCGATGCAGACGACACCCGATTTCGACAGCTTCGCTGCGTCCTATGCGACCGGCTCGCCGGTACTCGTCTGGACCAGCCTGGTGTCCGATCTCGAGACGCCGGTCTCGGCGATGCTCAAGCTGGCCGATGGCAGGCCGAACAGCTTCCTCTTCGAATCCGTCGAGGGCGGCGCCACGCGCGGCCGCTACTCCTTCATCGGCCTCAAGCCCGATCTGATCTGGCGCTGCTTCGGCAACCGCGCCGAGATCAACCGGCGGGTGCGCAGCGATCCCGACGCCTTCGTCGCGCATCGGGGCACGGCGCCCGGCGCGCTCGAATCCTTGCGCGCGATCATAGCCGAATGCCGCGTCGCCACGCCCGAGCCTCTGCCGCCGATGGCGGCCGGGCTATTCGGCTATATGGGCTACGGCATGGTCGGGCTGATGGAGAAGCTGCCCGACAGCAAGCCCGACACGCTCGGCATCCCGGACGGACTCTTCGTCCGCCCGACGATCGTCTGCGTCTTCGACAACATTGCCGACCGCGTCACCGCGATCACCCCGGTATGGCCGGATTGCGGTCTCAGCGCCGAGGCCGCCTACGAGCGCGCCCGCGAGCGGCTCGCCGATGTCGTCGGCGATCTCGAGCGCAACCTGCCGCACCGGCGCGAGGCGGCCGACGCGGTGCAGGAACTGCCGGCGCCCAAGCCCAACATGACGCGCGAGCAGTGCCTGCGCATGGTCGAGGCCGGCAAGGACTACATCC
>DATAQP010000028.1:0-11951 GCA_036264595.1 Allostellaceae bacterium | reverse complement strand
ACGCTACCCGCCTCGCCCGCCCGGCTGCCCGCCGCCGGTTTGACAATGCGCCGCGATTGCCTACATAAAGACGGCTGAACATTTGCATTTCCAGGAGCTTGCCATGGCTGAGGGCGGCACGACGATCGAGCGGCGCGTCGGCGTCAGCGAGAGCGCGGCGCGGCGCATCGCCTTTCTCAAGACGCAGGAGGACGCGGCGGACGCGTTCCTGCGCGTCTCCGTGTCCGGGGGCGGCTGCTCCGGCTTCCAATACGGGTTCAGCTTCGACGACACGCGCCAGGACGGCGACGTCGTCTTCGAGCGCGACGGCGTCGAGGTCATCGTCGACGACGTGTCGCTCGATCTCCTCAACGGCGCCGAGATCGATTTCGTCGAGGACATGATGGGCGCCGCCTTCCAGATCAAGAACCCGAACGCCGCCTCGTCCTGCGGCTGCGGCAACTCCTTCTCGGTCGCCTGAGCCGGCTGGCCTGACCCTCGCCGCATGGTCAAGGTCGCGACGTGGAACGTCAATTCGATCAAGGCGCGGCTTCCCAACGTGCTGGCGTGGCTCGAGGCGGCGCAGCCCGACATTCTCTGCCTGCAGGAGACGAAATGCCCGGCGGCGGATTTCCCGCTGCTCGAGATCAAGTCCTTGGGCTATCACGTCGAGACGGTCGGCCAGCGCGCCTATAACGGCGTCGCTCTCCTCTCCAAGGAACCGGCGCGCGACATCGTCACCATCCTGCCGGGTGCGCCCGGCGCCGATGCCGAGGAGCAGGCGCGCTATATCGAGGCGACGGTCGGCGATCTGCGCGTCGCCTCGATCTACCTGCCGAATGGCAATCCGGTGGCGAGCGAGAAATACCCCTACAAACTCGGCTGGATGGACCGGCTCTACGATCACGTCAAGGCGTTGCTTGCCAGCGAGGCGCCGGTCGTGCTCGCCGGCGACTACAATATCTGCCCGACCGACGACGACGTTTACGATCCCGTCGGCTGGCGCGGCGACGCGCTCTGCCTGCCGGAATCGCGCTCGCGCTTCCGCAAGCTGCTCCATCTCGGGCTGACCGACGCGTTCCGCGTCTTTCACTTGGACCCGCATCTCTACACGTTCTGGGACTATCAGCAGGGCCGCTGGCCGCGCGACGAGGGGCTGCGCATCGACCATCTGCTGCTCTCGCCGCAAGCCGCTGACCGCGTCATCGGCTGCGAGATCGACAAGACGCCGCGCGGCCGCGAGAAGGCTTCCGACCACACCCCGATCTGGTGCGAATTGCGCTGAGGCTTTAGCGCGTCAGCTGCGAAAAAGGCGGCGGGTGATGATGCGCTCGAGCATGGAGAGTCCGAGCTCGCTGAGATCCTCGAATTTGGCGGCGAGGTAACCGGGCTCGGGATCGCCGCTGCGCACGACCGTCGCGGTGAAGGGCAGGCCCTCGGGCCGGTTGACCGGACGCATCATCCCGGTGATCGCCTGGCCGGGCACGACCTTGCGGTCGAAGCCGGTGATCAGGAAGCCGCCGATCGACCAGTTGACCGTGCCGTACTCGACGCCGCCGATGCTGATGATCAGCGTCGGCAAGGGATAGCGGCGATCGCGGCGATCCTCTGGGGGAAAATAGCTAACTCGCGTGCTCATCGGGCCCGCCGCTGTCGGAGATAGCGGCGATCCTAGACGCAAAAGAGTTAATTCTTTCTTTCGATGTCGGCCGGCGGCGGATAGGCGCGGCTGACGCCGTCGCGATCCTCGACGAGGAGGCGCCCGTCGCCGAGATCGCTGAGATAGGACGGGCCGATCGGCACCTTGCCGTCGCCGCCCGGCAGATCGAGCACGTAGCTCGGCTGGCAAAGGCCGGAGACGCGGAAGCGCATCTCCCGCTGGATCGCCTGGCCCGCCGCGATCGTGGTGCGGAAATGCGCGGTGCCGCGGGCGAGGTCGCCGTGATGCAGGTAATAGGGCTTGACCCGCATGGCGACGAGGCCGCGCATCAGATCGGTCAAGGTCGCGGCATCGTCGTTGACGCCCTTGAGCAATACCGTCTGGCTAAGCAGCGGGATGCCGGCAGCGACGAGGCGCCGGCAGGCTTCGCGCGCGGCGGGCGTGAGCTCGCGCGGATGATTGGCGTGGATGGCGACGAAGACGGCCTTCTCGGCGGCGAGCGCGGCGACCAACTTTTCGCTGACACGATCGGGATCGACAACAGGCACGCGCGTGTGCAGGCGGATGACGCCGAGATGGGGAATGGCGTCGAGCGCGGAGACGATCGCGGCGAGGCGCCGCGGCGCCAGCATGAAGGGATCGCCGCCGGTGACGATGACCTCCCAGATTTCGGGACGGGCGCGGATATAGTCGAGCGACGCCGCAAGCTCGGCTTCCGTCAGCGCGGCGCCGCCGGGCCCGACCATCTCGCGGCGGAAGCAGAAGCGGCAATAGACCGGGCAGACATGGAGCGGCTTCAAGAGCACGCGGTCGGGATAGCGGTGGACGATGCCCTTCATCGGCGAATGCGCCTCGTCGCCGATCGGATCGCCGCGCTCCTCCGGCGCAATCGTCAGCTCGGCCGCCTGCGGGACGAATTGCGCGGCGATCGGATCGGCGGGATCGGCCGGGTCGATCAGCTCGGCCATGTCAGGAGTGATGGCGAGGGAGAATTGTGCGGAGACGCGCTCGATCTCGGCGCGGCGCTCGGGCGCGATCAGGCCGCCGGTGATGAGATCGGCGGCGGTGCGCAACGCAACCCCCCTCTCCACTTCTCCCTCTCCCGCTTGCGGGAGAGGGTTCTCTTCGGTGATGGCGGAGAGGGTTGCGCAGTCGCTTCTACAAATCCGCGTAGACATGCGTCTCCTTGGCGGCGCCAGGATGCGTCACGGCGCCCTTCTCAGCGTCGCCGACCGTCTGGGCGTAGCGCCAGATCGCGCCGGACTGGTACTCGTGCTGGCGCGGCTTCCAGGGCTTGCGGCGCTCGGCGAGTTCGGCATCGCTCAAGGCGACGTCGATCGTGCCTTCATTGGCGTCGATGGTGATGATGTCGCCGTCGCGGACCAGCGCGATCGGACCGCCGACCGCCGCCTCGGGACCGACATGGCCGACGCAGAAGCCGCGCGTCGCGCCCGAGAAGCGCCCGTCGGTGATGAGCGCGATCTTGCCGCCGGTACCCTGGCCGTAGAGCGCCGCCGTCGTCGCCAGCATCTCGCGCATGCCGGGGCCGCCGCGCGGCCCCTCGTAGCGGATGACGAAGACGTCGCCTTCCTTGTATTGCCGCTTCTCGACGCAGGCGAAGCAGTCCTCCTCGTTGTCGAAGCAGCGCGCCGGGCCGGAGAAGCGCAGCTCGCTCATCCCTGCGACCTTGACGATGGCACCCTGCGGCGCGAGGTTGCCCTTGAGGCCGACGACGCCGCCGGTCGGGCTGAGCGGCGCCGAGGTCGGGCGCACCACGTCCTGGTTCATCGGCACCACGACATCGCGCAGATTCTCGGCGACGGTCTTGCCGGTCACCGTCAGGCAGTCGCCGTGCAGGAAGCCGCCTTCGAGCAGCGCCTTCATGATGATGGCGACGCCGCCGACATCGAAGAGGTCCTTGGCGACATAGCGCCCGCCCGGCTTCAGATCGGCGATATAGGGCGTCGACTTGAAGATCTCGCAGACGGCGTGGAGATCGAAATCGATCCCCGCCTCGAGCGCCATCGCCGGGAGATGCAGCCCAGCATTGGTCGAGCCGCCCGAGGCGGCGACGACGCGCGCCGCGTTCTCGAAGGCCTTGCGCGTCGCGATGTCGCGCGGGCGGATGTTGTGGCGCAGGAGGTTCATGACGGCATGGCCCGAGGCCTCGGCATAGCCGTCGCGCGAATCGTAGGGTGCCGGCGCGCCGGCCGAGCCGGGCAGCGCGAGGCCGATCGCCTCGGAGACGCAGGCCATGGTGTTGGCGGTGAACTGTCCCCCGCACGAGCCCGAGGACGGGCAGGCGACGCATTCCAATTCGTGGAGATCGGCATCGCTCATGCGGCCCGAGCTGTGCAAGCCCACCGCCTCGAAGACGTCCTGCACGGTCACGTCCTTGCCCTTGAAGCGGCCGGGCAGGATCGAGCCGCCATACATGAAGACGCTGGGCACGTTGAGGCGCAGCATCGCCATCATGACGCCGGGCAGCGATTTGTCGCAGCCGGCGAGGCCGACGATGGCGTCGTAACAATGGCCGCGGACGGTGAGCTCGATCGAATCGGCGATGACCTCGCGCGAGACGAGCGAGGATTTCATCCCGGCATGGCCCATCGCCATGCCATCGGTCACGGTGATGGTGGTGAACTCGCGCGGCGTGCCGCCGGAGGCGGCGACGCCCTTCTTGGCCGCCTGGGCCTGGCGGCCCAAAGTGATGTTGCACGGCGCCGCCTCGTTCCAGGTCGTCGCGACGCCGACCAGCGGCTGGGCGATCTGGTCGTCGGTGAGGCCCATGGCGTAGAGGTAGGAGCGATGCGGCGCGCGCTCCGGCCCGACCGTGACATGGCGGCTCGGCAGGCGCGACTTGTCGATCGGGATGCGCTTCACATCATCGGGCATGGTGGCTCCCCTCCCAGGGTGTTTCGGGTCGGTATTTCGCAGTCGGGCGGGACCATAGCCAAGCGGGTGAGGGTTTGCCTAGGGGGTTGGGGGAGATGCGGCGCAGGATATGGGCGCGGGAAAGCTAGGGCTCATGCAGCGGCCGTGAGCGCGTCCTGTCGCGAAATCCTCACTCGGTTCTCCGGCAAGAAGGGGAGAACAAGGGGGCCGGGCGGTATCTTTTGGGACAAACTCCCCCAATAATAGTGTCCTTGGCCCGCTCCCCGGCGGAGATCTCGAAGCGGGACCTTCTCGCCGCGCTCGGTAGCCATCCGGCTTGACGGTGTTTTCCGGCCGCGAGCAATCCACGGTTGAGAGCCGACGGGCTCTCGTAGAGATAGATTCATTAGGCTTCGAACCCTTTTGGTGTTAAGTGCTGCTGACACTCCACCCTGCTTGCCTTGGACGCCTGGGCTGCCTCATGAGGCGGAGGAAGGGTTCACATGTCGCACACATCGATGAGCAACACGATTCTACCGCGCAGCTTGCCGCTCGCGGGAATCTTGGCGGCGCTGGTCGCGTTCTCGGCATCCGCGCAGCCGGCCGCGTACGAGGTGCCGCTGCCTCGCCCAGCGAGCGAAGTCGTCGCCGCGGACTTGCTGCGCGGCCCGCACTACCAGGTCGATCCCGAGGTGACGACCTTCGCCTACATGAATCGATACTCCGTCACCTCGGATTTCGGCGCGTTCGCCGTCACCGGCGATGCCCGCCTGCGCCGGCTGGTCCGCGAGATCGCGGGCATCGCCGCGCTGCGAGAAATTGAAACGAGCGATGCGTTCAAAAAGGGCGCCGGCGAGGCCGCGATGGGACCGGTGCGCGCCGCCAAGAGCCTGATCAACGAGCCGGTGGCGACGATCAGCGCGGTTCCGGAGGGGATATTCAGCGTGTTCAGCCGCGTCTCCGAGCAGGTCAATCGCGGTGGCCGCAGCCAATACGAGGACGGCGCGGCCAAGAGCCTGCTCGCCGTGTCGGGCTACAAGCGCGAATACGCGCAGAAGCTCGATTTCGATGTCTACTCCAGCAACGAAATCCTCCAGGAGGATCTGAACAGCGTCGCCTGGGCCGCCGCGTCGGGCAATATCAGCGTCGGGCTGCTCAGCACCGCGAGCGGATCGACCGCCCTCGCGGCCGCCGGCAAGGTTCGCCTGCTCGATCAGGCCAAAAATATCGTCGCCGCCGAGCCGCCGCAGGAGCTCTCCAAGCGAAACCGCAAGACGCTGACCGCCATGCGCGTGCCCGAGGCGACCATCAACCAGTTCCTGGAAAACCGCGTCCTGTCGCCGCGACACCAGACGGTGATGGTGGAGGCGATGCGCTCGCTCACCGACATTCCGGGGCGCGCCGCCTTCATTCGCTACGCCGCCCAGGCCGAGAACGAGGACAGCGCGTTGTTGTTTCAGCAGATGGCGGAGCTCTTCGCCGGATACCACGCGACGGTTTCGCATCTTCGGCAGATCGAGATCTACATCAATTTGCCCGTTGGCTACGCCGTCAACGGGTCGGCGATCGTGATGGTTCCGATCGACCGGCTCGACTGGACGGCGAGAACGGCGGAGATCGCGAAGAAGCTCGCGGCGAATGTTCCGAAGCCGCTTCCCGTCCGCACGCTCGAAGTCTGGATCACGGGCGATGCATCGGCGCGCGCGCGGCAGGAGCTGGCGGCGTTGCGGATCAAACTCGTCGAGCGGGCGGGGGCGCAGATCCCGCTGCTGGACTGAGGGGCAGCGATCGCCCCAGGGCTGCCGGCGCTGAAACCCGCGCCGCGCCAGCTCGGGTTTCGCCGTCGTGTCGAGACGACGGGTGCCGCGCCGCGCTCGCCCGCTGGCGGCGTGTTAGTTGAGGATCACGTCCTGAGAAGCGTCGCTTCGCTCACCAAGACGGCCTTAAGCAGGGCCGGATGCTCAGCCTTGCTGCAGAAGCCGAATCACGCAAAATTGAGACTCGATGCCGGCTGAGGGAATGCCGGTCGCAGCGATTTTAGGGGGCCACGCAACATGACGCCGATCGTCAACACGTCAGAGGTGAGCAGCGATCCGAAGACGCATAATTTCTATCGCTTCCATCGGCCACATCTGCATCTCGGCGCGGTTTTCGGCGACGATTGGTTCGCCGTGAAAGCGGAGACTTTCGCCCGCTTCTTCGGCACGCCGTTCTTTCTCATCGTGCAGACGATCGTCGTAGGCATTTGGATCGGCCTCAATATCGTCGGCTTTACTGCCTTCGACGTCTATCCCTTCATCCTGCTCAACCTCGCCTTCAGCCTGCAGGCCGCCTATGCCGCGCCGCTCATTCTCCTGGCGCAGACGCGGCAGGCCGACCGGGACAAGGCGCATGCCGTCGCCGATGCCCAGCATCGCGAAGACCTTCATCGTGCGAGCGAGGAGAGAGTGGCGCTGGCGGCGCAGCAGCAGGCGCAGCTGCTCGAGATGATGCAGCAGAACACCCTGCTCACGGAAACGGTCAAGGCGCTGACCGAGCGCGTCGAGCAGCTGACGGCGGAAATCCACGGGAAGGTCGTCGCCGCAAAATCCGGCTGAGTCCGACGCCAGGCACCTCGTTGCGATCGCGCGCCGCTCTGTTTCAAACGCAACCCAATTAGCGAGACCTGACATCATCGCGTAGCGCGTGCCCGCGAAGTTCGAGGCCAACCCGATGCGGCCCTGCCCGATGTGGTGCCGCGTCACAGCACGGAGGTTCTCGACATGTCCAATCGCAGGAAGCTGGCCGAGCCGTTCCTGACCCTGGCCCGGGAGGAGCACACCGCCCAGGAGTTCGTCCACAAGAACGTCGATGCGACCATGCGGACCATGACTGCGGCGCCGCATGTCATCTGCGTACCGCCGGCGATGGGCGGTCGCGGCTGGCATGAAGTGCGCGACTATTACGCCCGACACTTCATCGGCCGGACGCCCGAGGACATCCGGCTCGAGACCCTCTCGCGCACCGTGGATTCGGAGCGCGTCGTGGACGAGATGGTGATCTCGTTCAGGCACGACATCGAGATGCCCTGGATACTGCCGGGCATCGCGCCCACCGGCCGGCGGGTGACGATACCGCTCGTCGCCGTCGTTGCATTCCGCGACGGCAAGGTCGAGAGCGAGCACATCTATTGGGACCAGGCATCGGTCCTGTCGCAGGTCGGATTGCTCGCCTCATCCGGTCTCCCCGTGCTGGCCGCCGAACAGGCGGAGGCGCTGCTCGATCCCGCGGCGTCGCTCAACGCGCTCCTGGCATCGACCGGGTGACGGCGACCGGCCGGGAGGGCTTCGTCGGCCTCACCCGGCCGCAAAGGTGCCGGTCATTTGTCGATGTTCCAGATATCGGTGTCGAGACGCCAGCTCTTCCCCGTCTTCCGCCAGACCACCACGTATTTTCCCACCACCTGCTGCTGTCCGGACTCGGCGGTGAAGGTGCCGATTTCGCGGGCGCTGGCGCCCCCCAAACCCTCGACCTCGACGGTCTGCAGCTTCAGATCCTTGAGGCTGGTCATCGCCTGCTTCCAGAACGCCTCGATGTTCTTGCGTCCCTTCATCATCGGCGCGCCCGGCGGCAGGATGGTCGCTTGCTCGGTGTAAAAGGCGGCAAGCCCCGCGGCGTCGCCCTTGGCGAATATCGAGACGAAATTTTGATTGACGCGATCGATGCTGGCCTTGACGCTCTGCGCCATTGCCGGACAGGCGATGAGCACGATGGCTGCTGCCGTGCAGGCGAGCTTCATGGATCCTCTCTCCTCTTCTGCGGGTCGCGCCGTCAAGGCGGCGCTGATTGCTTGCCCTCGGATGACAACGGTATCGGCTCCTCCCCCGGAGGCCAGGCCCCGTCATGCGGCGCTTCGTTGGCGCTCATCAGGGCGGCGTCGCGGCTTCTCATCTCCTCCACATTCATCCTGAAGTGGAAGGGACAGCCGGTCAGCCCGATCAGGCATCCCAAGGCAAGGGACGCGCGCAAAGCGAACCCGACAGGCGCTTTGATCATCAAGCCGCCTCGCTGGACCAGCATAATCCGGCCGTCCCAGGGCATTTGTTCGAATTTCGAACAGCCAACCGCGCATCAGCGTGTACCTTCTCCGGCGCGCTGACAAGATTTGCGACACCCTCCCGATGAGCGCGCGGCGTCGCCATACCGACCCGCGCATGGAGGATCTCCTCCTCGGCGAAGCCCTTTGCGCTTGATGCAGATCAAGGGGTCCGGCAGCGATTTCCCCTAATGTTCACAATCATTCGCTGGGCGTGCGGACCAAAAATGCCACAGCGACGATTGGCTCTGCCGATCAGCATGTGTCCGTCCTGTTGATGCGGTGCGCATGACATCCAACATATGAGCCTGGTGGAGACAGTCATGATGAAGCTCGGCGGGTTGCTGGTGGCTGCCGTCGTGTCGCTCGCGGTCGTGGCGAGCCCGGCATCGGCGCAGCATAGTAGCGGCGGGCATGGCGGCGGCGGGCATGGCGGCGGCCATGGTGGCCACGAAGGCCATGGCGGACATGGCGGGACCAATTTCAGCTTTGGCTTCAGCGGCGTCTTTGGGCCAGGGTGGGGCTATCCGTACGCCTACCCCTACCCGTACTATGCCTACCCCTACCCCTATGGCTACCCCTACGTGACCGCCTATCCGTATCCCGCCCCTGTCGCGCCAGCAGCACCCGCTGCGCCATCTCAGAGCGTTTGGTACTATTGCCGGCCGAGCAACGCGTACTACCCCTATGTCGGCTCCTGCGCGACGGGGTGGGAGCAAGTGCCCACCGCACCTCCGCACTAGGTATCCCGCGCGACGAGGAGCACCGAACAAACCCGATGTCCTCACCGCGCATCGCCAAGGTCCCATCGCGTCACAGACGTAGTCGCGGCGGCGCGCATCGCCGGCTGCTGCGACGCTGGCAGCGGCGGGCGCGCTGGGCGCGGCGCAAGCTGAAGGCGGCACCGTCCTCGCTGCGTTATACCGTCATCGCGACGAGCGCCCTCGTCTTCTTCTTGGCCGCGGATCTCGTCTATCAGGTGGCGCGCAAGCCGAGCGAGATGCTGGCGCCGGTAAGCGGCGGACTGAACAAGATGCCGGCGGAGACCTGGCGGCATTACGGGCCGCTCTTCCGCGAATATTCCACCGCCGCCATCACGCCCGAGCTGCTGGCGGCGCTGGCCCAGGTCGAGGGGGCCGGCAATCCGATGGCGCGCACTTATTGGCGCTGGCGCCTGACATGGAATCCGCTGGCAATCTATCAGCCGGCCTCGAGCGCCGTCGGCACCTATCAGATGACCGATGCGGCCTTCGCCGATGCGCGACGCTTCTGCATTCGCGACCATGAAGTCGTCGAGGATTGCTGGTTCAACGGGCTTTATACGCGCATCGTGCCGAGCCATGCCGTCGAGCTCACCGCGGTGTTCCTCGACCGCAACGTCGCGGCGATCCTCGCCACCCGCCCGAGGGCGACGGCAACCCCGCAGCAGAAGCAGGCCCTCGCCACCATCATCCATCTCTGCGGCCCCGGCCCGGCGCGGGAATTCGCGCGGCGCGGCTTCACGCTGAGCGAGGGCGCACGCTGCGGCGATCACGATGTCGCGACCTATCTCGCCCGGGTCAATGCGATGAAGCGGGAGTTCCTCCGCCTCGCCGCCGCGGGGTAGCAGCCGTCACTCGCAATGACGACGTCGGGGTGATACTGATCGGGGTGCACCGATAAAGGAAATCCCGTATGAAAAGACGTCGCTTTCTCGCCAATGCCGGCGCCACGCTCGGCCTCGCCGCCGCCACAAGAGTCGGCCTTGCCCCGCGTCCCGCCCGGGCCGAGGCGAGCCAGGTTCGCCTTTCGCATGGCTACGGCGTGCTCTACCTGCCGCTGATGGTCCTGCGCGACCGCAAATTGCTGGAGAAGCATGGCGAGGCTGGCGGCCTCGGCAAGCTCGAGGTCAGCTGGCAGCTGCTCGACGGCGGCAACGTCATCAACGACGCGATGCTGGCCGGGGCGCTCGACATCGCCGGCACCGGCTCGCCCGGCTTCGTCACGCTCTGGGCCAAGGCGCATGGCATCGCGCGCTCGGAGATCATCGGCGTCTGCGGCCTCAGCACCTGCGCGCTGGCGCTCAACACCAACCGGCCGGAGATCAAGTCGCTCGCCGATTTCACCATGAAGGACAAGATCGCGCTGCCGGGGATCAAGACCTCGCTCGCCGCCGTCGTGCTGCAGATGCTGGTCGCCAAGCAATTCGGCCAGGCGAACTATGCCAAGCTCGACCCGATGACGGTCGGGCTGCCGCATCCCGACGCCTATACCGCGCTGGTCGGCGGCAAGAGCGAGATCACGGCGCATTTCGCCTCGCCGCCCTTCTCCATCCTCGAGCTCGCCGATCCCAAGATCCACACCGTGATCACGGCGAGCGAAGTGCTGGGCAACTCGACGCTCGACGTCGTCTTCGCCATGAAGCGCTTCGTCGACGCCAATCCGAAGATCATGGCGGCCTTCCTCGCCGCGATGGACGAGGCCAACAAATCGATCGCCGACGATCCCAAGGGCGCGGCGCAGAGCTTCATCCGCATCACCAATTCCAAGCAATCCGAGGCCGAGGTGATGGCGATGATCCAGGACAAGGACACGAAGTTCTCCACCACCCCGGACGGCGTCATGCAATACGCCGATTTCATGCACGCGGTCGGCAGCGTGAAAATCCATCCCGCGAGCTGGAAGGATATGTTCATGCCTTCGTTGCACGACGTGGCCGGGTCGTGACGACATAGACTAAGCTCGCCGGAACGACAGCCCTCCCCCACCGCCTCGAGGTGTCCGCGTGCAGGTCAAAAACCTTCCCACGATCGCTCCCCGTTACTGGACCGCCATTCTCGTCGCCAGCATGGCCGGCGCCAATATGGGCGATTTCGTCTCGTATAATCTGCATCTCGGCCACATGCGCGGCCTCTTGCCCCTCGCCGCGACCTTCGCGCTCATACTCTGGGTCGAGAGCCGCGCCAAGGTGGCGAGCGAGGCCTATTACTGGCTGGCGATCATCGTCATGCGGACGGCGGCGACCAATCTCGCCGATCTCGCGACGCACGATCTCAAGCTCGATTACGGCGCCATCGAAGCCGGGCTGACGGCGCTGCTCATCGCCATCTTGCTGGCCGATCGCGCGCGCGGACGGTCGAGCGCCGCCGGAATGCTGACGATCGGAGGACGCAGCCTGCCGGCGACCGATCCGCCCTATTGGGCCGCGATGCTGGTGGCGGGCACGCTCGGCACCGCCACGGGCGATTTCACCGCCAACAATCTCGGGCTCGGGCTCGGTTTGGGGTCGATCGTCCTGGTCGCCATTCTCGGCGTCGTGCTGCTGATGTCTGTGCGGATCGGCAGCATGACGAAGCCGTGGTACTGGGCGAGCATCGTGGCGGC
>DATAQP010000026.1:0-3041 GCA_036264595.1 Allostellaceae bacterium | reverse complement strand
GACCTCGTCGAACATCAGTCCGGTGACCTCGCGCTGCAAGGTCTCGACCTCCTTGGTGCCGGCCAGGCGATAGCGGTAGCGCAAAGGCGCGCGCAGCACGTCGAGCATCCACACGCGCGGCATCAGCAGCGGTATGTCGAGTGGATCGAAATGTTGCCGTCCAGGCAGGCCGTTTCCCGGCTTGATCGACAGCCAATAATCGAAGAACTGGGCAATCCTCGGATTCCACGACGAGCGATCCGTATCCGGGCCGCAGAACGAATAGGTTGCCGGGATCGGCCGTGCGGCGGTCTGATCGAGGATCATCGCCCAAGCCTCCGCCAGGTCGCCGAGAATCGCTTGGTGCCCATCGTCCAGACTATAGCGAGATTATCCTAATTTTTCCTTGCCGGTGTCGCCGGCGGCGAGAGACGCCGCATTCCGCTCCTCGCCGCGACCTGATATAACAGACCTCGATCCGGCCCGATTCGGCGCCTGAGAAACTGGCCGCAAGCCCCTGATATGTTTCTACTCATCGATAATTATGACAGCTTCACCTACAACCTCTGTCACTATCTCGGCGAGCTCGGGGCCGAGGTTGTCGTCAAGCGCAACGACGCGCTCAGCGTCGCCGCGGCGCTCGCCATGCGGCCGCAGGGCATCGTCATCTCGCCGGGGCCGAGCGACCCCGACCGCGCCGGCATCTGCCTCGATCTCGTCCGCGATTCCGGCAACCTGCCTGTTCTCGGCGTCTGTCTCGGCCACCAGGTCATCGGCCAGGTCTTCGGCGGCAAGGTCGTGCGCGCCCCGCTTCCGATGCACGGCAAGCTGAGCGCCATACGCCATGGCGGCAGCGGCGTCTTCGCCGGCCTGCCGAACCCGTTCGAGGCGACGCGCTATCATTCGCTCGTCGTCGACCGCGCCTTCTGGCCGAACAGCCTGACCATCACCGCCGAGACGGCGGACGGCATCGTCATGGGGCTGCAGCATCGCGAGCGGCCGATCCACGGCGTCCAGTTCCACCCCGAGAGCATCGCCTCGGTCGGCGGCCACCAATTGCTCGGCAATTTCCTGCGCCTGGCGACGGCTTCGAGCATCGCGGCATGAGCTCCGACATGCTCGACCTCAAGACGCTGATCGGCCGCGTCGCCGCCGGCGAGCGGCTGAGCGAGGACGACGCGGCGACCGCCTTCGACGTGATGATGTCGGGCAATGCGACGCCGGCGCAGATGGGTGGCTTCCTGATGGCCCTCAGGGTGCGCGGCGAGACCGTCGAGGAGATCACCGGCGCCGCCCGCACCATGCGCGCCAAGGCGCTGCGCATCGAGGCGCCGCCCGACGCCTTCGACACCGCCGGCACCGGCGGCGACGGCTCCGGCACCTTCAACATCTCGACGGCGACGGCGATCGTCCTCGCTGGCGCCGGCGTGCCGATGGCCAAGCACGGCAACCGCAACCTCTCCTCGCACTGCGGCTCGGCCGACGTGCTGGCGGCACTCGGCGTCAATATCGACGCCGACATGACGCTGGTGAAGCGCAGCCTGTGGGAGGCCGGCATCTGCTTCCTGATGGCGCCGCGCCATCACAGCGCGATGCGCCATGTCGGGCCGACCCGCGTCGAGCTCGGCACGCGCACCATCTTCAATCTGCTGGGCCCCCTCTCCAACCCGGCCGGCGCCGAGCGCCAGCTCGTCGGCGTCTTTGCCCCGCAATGGGTACGGCCGATGGCCGAGGTACTCGGCAAGCTCGGCAGCAAGCGCGCCTGGGTCGTGCATGGCAGCGGTCTCGACGAGCTGACGACCACGGGCAGCTCGCAGGTCGCTTCGCTCGACAACGGCACGGTCACCACCTTCGAGCTGACCCCCGAGGAACTCGGGCTGAAGCGCGCGGCCCTCGCCGATCTCAAGGGCGGCAATCCCGCCGGCAATGCCGCGGCGATGCGCGCTCTGCTCGCCGGCGCGCCCGGCGCGATCCGCGACATCGTCCTCCTCAACACCGCGGCGGCGCTGCACGTCGCCGGCAAGGCGGCGGATCTGCGCGCCGGCCTCGCCCTCGCCGCCAAGACCATCGACAGCGGCGCCGCGAACCGCGCCCTCGAGCGCATGATCGCCATCACCAATGCGCCGCCGCCCGCCCCCAAGGAGGCGCCGTGAGCGACGTCCTTGCGCGCATCTGTGCCGGCAAGCGCGACGAGATCGCCCGCGCCAAGGCGACGCGCAGCCGCGTCGAGCTAGAACGCGCGGCACGCGCGGCAGCGCCGCCACGCGGCTTCATCGCTGCGCTCGCCGCCGCCATCGCCGCCGGGCGCTACGGCCTCATCGCCGAGATCAAGCGGGCAAGCCCAAGCCGCGGCCTGATCCGCGCCGATTTCGACCCCGTCGCGCTGGCCCAGGCCTATGAGGCGGGCGGCGCCACCTGCCTCTCGGTGCTGACCGATGCGCCGCATTTCGAGGGCAAGCCGGAGTACCTCGTCGCCGCACGCGCCGCCTGCGTCTTGCCGGTGCTGCGCAAGGATTTCATGCTCGATCCCTATCAGATCGTCGAGAGCCGAACCCTCGGCGCCGATTGCGTGCTGCTCATCATGGCGGCGCTCGACGATTCCTCTGCCGCCACGCTCGAGGACACGGCGCATGCGCTCGGCATGGACGTGCTGATCGAGGTGCATGACCGCGCCGAGCTCGAGCGGGCGCTTCGCCTGACATCTCCGCTGATCGGCATCAACAACCGCAATCTCAAGACCTTGGCGGTCGATCTATCGGTGACGGAAGAGCTCGCTTCCGGGCTTCCGGCCGGCCGCATGCTGGTCAGCGAGAGCGGAATCTACACGCCGGACGACCTCGCCCGCATGGCGCGCGTCGGGGCGCGCTGCTTCCTGGTCGGAGAATCCCTGATGAAGCAGGACGATGTCGCAGCGGCGACGCGCGCCCTGCTTGCCATGCCATCCCAAGTGAAGCGTGCAAGCGCATGAGCGAGCTGACGCATTTCGACCACAAGGGCCGCGCCGTCATGGTCGATGTCTCGGCCAAGGACGAGACCGATCGCATCGCCGTCGCCAGCGGCAG
>DATAQP010000273.1:0-6526 GCA_036264595.1 Allostellaceae bacterium | reverse complement strand
CAGGCGGGTCCGCAGGATCGGGTTCTTGCGCTTGGGCCGCATCGCCGGGCCGCTCATTCGGGACACGCGGTCAGGATTGCCGCGCCGGTACAGAGGCCGCGGTCGTAATTGATCATCCCGAAACCGCTGACCAGCCCGATTTCCGCATCGGGCACCGCGGCGCCGAGCGGCGCGCCGGTGAGCTGGCGGACCGCCTCGACGAGGCCGAGCGAGCCGCCGGCGGCGCCGGCCTGGCCGACCGAGAGCTGGCCCCCCGAGGTGTTGAGCGGGAAGGAGCCGCCGCTGGTCAAATCGTGGCCGCGTACGAAATCCGGTCCCTCGCCCTCGCCGCAGAAGCCGAGCTCCTCGATCTGCATCATGGTGATCACGGGATAATCGTCATAGGTCTCAAGGAAATCGATGTCATCAGGCGCCATCCCCGCCTGGGCGTAGAGATCGTCGCGATCACGCGCCCAGCCGCCGCGGATCTGAATCGGATCGGCGGGATAGGCATTGTGCCGCTCGACCGTCGCCGCCAGCCCAGCGTAGCGCAAGCCGAGATCGGCGGCGATATCCCGCCGCATCACCAGGAGGCTCTCGGCCCCGGCGCAGGGCATGACGCAATCGAAGAGCCGCAGCGGATCGGCGATCGGCCGCGAGGCGAGATAATCCTCCAGCGTCAGTTTCTTCTTGAAGAGGGCATGCGGGTAGGCGAGCGCGTTGTCGCGCTGCGCGACGCAGATGCGGCCGAAATCCTCGGCCCGTGCGGCATGGCGGCGCATGTAGTGGGCGGTCAGCATGGCGAAACTGGCATTCGGGCCGCCAGCGCCATAGGGGTAGACGGCGTCGCGCGCGAACTGGCTGAAGGCGGCGGTGTTCTGGCGGAACGTGTCGGGGTGGTTGGTGTCGGCGGCGACACAGGCGACGATGTCGGCGTCGCCGCTCTGCACGGCGCGGGCGGCACGCCGAACGGCGACGATACCGCTCGCCCCGCCCATCGGGATGTGGTCGAGCCAGCGCGGCGAGAGACCGAGATGCTGGGTCAGCCCGACCGCGGTATCGGGCGTCAGGCTGAAGCTCGAGACGGCAAGCCCGTCGATGCGCTCCTTGGCAATGCCGGCGACCCGCAACGTCTCCTCCAGCGCACGGGCGAAGAACCAATGCGCGCCGCGGATCGAGTAGCGCACATAGGGCACCGTCACCGGCACGGCCAGGGCGACATTGTCGTAGGGGGAGCGCTGCGCTGCCATGACTAGAGACTACACCACACCGCCGCCGAGATAGGTGGCGGCAATGCGGGGATCGTGCAGCAGGTCGCTCGCCTTCCCGTGCAGGGCGATCTCGCCGGTCTCCAGAACATAGCCGTAATCGGCCGTCTGCAGGGCGGCGCGGGCGTTCTGCTCGACCAGCAGGATCGAGACGCCGAGCTCGCGCAAGCCGATGACGATGCGGAAGATCTCGCGCACAATCAACGGCGCGAGGCCGAGGCTCGGCTCGTCGAGGAGGAGGAGGCGCGGCCGCGCCATCAGCGCCCGGCCGAGGGCCAGCATCTGCCGCTCGCCGCCCGAGAGCGTGCCGGCGGACTGGGCGCTTCGCTCGGCGAGGACCGGGAAGCGCTGGTAGACGCTGTCGAGATCGCGCCTGGTTCCGGCGCGGTCGCGGCGATGCGTATAGGCGCCGAGCAGCAGATTGTCGGCGACGCTCATCTCGCCGAAGAGCTCACGCCGCTCCGGGACGAGGCAGAGACCGCGCGCGACGCGCTGCTCGACGTCGAGGCTGGCGAGGTCGACGCCGTCATAGAGGATGCTGCCGCGCGAGGGCAGCAGCCCCATCAGCGCGCCGAGCAAGGTCGTCTTGCCGGCGCCGTTCGGCCCGATGACGGCAACGATCTGCCCCTCCTGCATGCTCAGGGAGACGCCGCGCACCGCCTCGACCTTGCCATAGGCGATCTGGAGGTCGGCGGCTTCGAGCAGCGCGCTCACGCGACGCCGCCGAGATAGGCTTCCTGGACACTGGGATCGGCGCGGATCGCTTCCGGCATTCCTTCGGCGAGCTTGGCGCCGAAATCCATGACCACGATGCGGTCGACCAGCCCCATGACGAACTCCATGTCGTGCTCGACGAGGAGGATCGTCAGCCCCTCGCGGCGCAAGGCCCGCAGGAGATCGGCGAGCGTCGCCTTCTCGAGATGGCGCAGTCCCGCGGCCGGCTCGTCGAGGATGATGAGGAGCGGCGCGGCGGCGAGCGCGCGGGCGATTTCGAGCACGCGCTGCTGGCCGAGCGGCAGGTTGCCGGCGAGCTCGTGGGCGCGCTCGGCAAGGCCGACACGGCGGAGCTGCTCCAGCGCATCGGCGCGGGCCGAGCGCTCCTCTTCGCGATCGAGGCAGAGCGCCCCGGCGACGAGCCCGGCCCGCGTCCTGACATAGGCGCCGAGCATGGTGTTCTCGAGGAGGGTCATCGAGGGGCGCAGCTTGACGTGCTGGAAGGTGCGGGCGATGCCGCGCGCGGCGATGCGCGGCGCCTTCATGCCGGCAATGTCCTCGCCGCGGAAGATGATACGCCCGGCATCGGGCTTCAGCACGCCGGTGATGAGGTTGAACATCGTGCTCTTGCCGGCGCCGTTCGGTCCGATGAGGCCTAGTATCTCGCCGGCGGCGAGCTCGAAGCCGACATTGTTGACGGCGACCAGCCCGCCGAAGCGCTTGGTCACGCCGGCGACGCTGAGCAGCGGCGAGCCGGCGGCGAGCGGCGGGCGTGCCGGCAACGGTGCCGCGGCGATGGGGGGCGGCGGGGGGCGGCGCGGCAGGCGCCGCGCGATGAAGGGAACGATGCCGGAGCGCGCATTCTGCAGCATCACGATGAAGAGCGAGCCGAAGACGACGATCTCGAGCTGGCCGCTGTTCTGCGTCAGCAGCGGCAGGATGTCCTGCACGACGTTCTTGAGCAGCAGCACTGCGGCGGCGCCGACCACCGCGCCGGCGACATGGCCGGCGCCGCCCAGCATCGCCATGAAGAGATATTCGATGCTGGGGCGGATGTCGAAGGCGCTCGGCCCGACATAGCGCTGGACATGGGCGTAGAGCCAGCCCGAGAGGCCGGCGAGAAGCGCGGCGAGGACGAAGATCTCGAGCCGCACGCGGAACGTGTCGATGCCCTGGCTCTCGGCGAGGGCGACGCCGCCGCGCAGGCTGCGCACTGCCCTGCCCTCGCGCGAATCGAGCAGATTGGCGCAGAACAGCGTGGCGAGGCCGAGCAGGATCCAGATCAGGTAATAGCTGGCGATCGGGTCGTTGAAGGAGAGCGGCCCGATGGCGATCGGCGGAATGCCGGAGATGCCGTTATGCAGGCCGAGCGTCTCGATATTGCCGAAGAGATAATAGATCGCGATGCCCCAGGCGATGGTGCTGAGCGGCAGGAGATGGCCGCCGAGCCGCAAGGTTGCGAGGCCGAGGATCGTCGCCGTGCCGCCGGTCAGCAGCAAAGCGAGGACGAGACCGATCCAGGGCGAGCCGCCATGGAGGGCGCTGTACCAGGCGGTGGCATAGGCGCCGATGCCGACGAAGGCGGCCTGGCCGAACGAGGTGAGGCCGCCGACACCGGTTAGGAGGACGAGGCCGAGTGCGACCAGCGCGTAGATCCCGGTGTAGTTCATCAAGGTCATGCCGAAGGCGCCGAGGAGCAGCGGCAGCACGGCGAGCACCGCAACGGCAGGCAGGGCGAGGAGAAGCCGCCGCGGCATCAGGACTCCATCTGCTCTTCCTCGTCCTCGCTGCCCTGGCCGAAGACCATCGAGCGCCAGACCAGGACGGGGATCAGCGTCGAGAAGACGACGATCTCCTTGAGCGAGCTGTCCAAGAAGGCGGCATAACTCTCGAGCAGGCCGACGAAGAGGGCGCCGAGCGCGGCGAGCGGATAGGAGACGAGGCCGCCGATGATCGCGCCGACGAAGGCCTTGAGCCCGATGACGAAGCCCGAATCGTAGTAAAGCGTCGTCATCGGCCCGATCAGCACGCCGGAAATGCCGGCGAGCGCCGAGGCGACCAGGAAGGCGAGGGCCCCGGCCGTCGTCGGCTTGATGCCGACCAACCGCGCGCCGACGCGGTTGACCGCCGTCGCGCGCAGCGCCTTGCCGGTCAGGCTGCGGCCGAAGAAGACGAAGAGGAGGAAGCTGAACAGCGCCGAGCCCACCAGCATGACCACCATCTGGCCGGGAAAGATGATGCCGCCAAGATCGAAGAGCGCACGCGTCAGCGGTTGCGGGCGGGCGCCCTCGGGGCCGAAGAAGAGCAGCGCCACGCCCGATGTCGCGAAATGCAGCGCCACCGCAACGATGAGGAGCAGCAGCACCGGCGCATCGGCGATCGGGCGGAAGGCGACGCGGTAGAGCAGCGGCGCGATCGGCAGCACGAGGGCGAGGGTGAGAGCGATCTCGGCCGCCATCGGCAGGGTGCGGCCGGCGAGCAGCCAGGTCGCCGCGGCCGGCAGCGCCGGCAGGCAGAGATAGAGCAAAGCCGCGCGCGGCAGGCGATGTGCCGCGCGCCGACGCAGCAGCGACACCGTCTCGAAGAGCAGGGCCAGCGCAGCGAGGACGAGGACCAGCCAGATCGTGCCGGGACGCCGGCCGGACTGGATGGCGGCGAGCGTCATCGCGGCATAGGCGACGATGTCGCCGAACGGCACGAAGATGACCCGCGTCACCACGAAGATCAGCACGATGCCGAGCGCGACCAGCACGTATATCGCCCCGTTGGCGACCCCGTCCTGCGCCAGCAGAAGCGCGATTTCGACTGTCATTTCCCTTGCCCCGGGGCCGCCCGGGGCGACGTCCCGGAAACGTCGCGCGAGCTTATAGTCACCGGCGGATAAATCAACCGGCCTCGGATGCAGTGTCGACCCCATCTTTTCCGTGACAACGCGGCCGGGATCAAGTCGAATGACCGCAAGCAAGGGGGGAGTATTCCGATGCGTATAGTCACGATTGCAGCGCTGGCGCTCGCCACTACTGGCTTGATCGGCGCCTCGGCGCGGGCCGATATCACGGTCGGCGTCATCACCTCGCTCTCCGGCCCGATCTCGTCGATCGGCGTGCCCTATGCCAAGGGAATCGCGACCGGGCTGGCGGCGATCGGCGAGATCTCGGGTCAGAAGATCAAGCTGGTCCAGCTCGACGACGCCTCCGATCCCTCGGCGGCGGCGCGCGCCGCCCACAAGCTGATCGAGGAGGACAAGATCGATGTTCTCCTGGGCGCCGCCGGCGCGCCGCCCACCCTCGCGGCCTATGGCATCGCCTACGAGGCGAAGGTGCCGATGATCGTCATCGCCAATATCCTCGTCGAGGGCGAGCGCGGCGAGTGGGAGATCACCGTGCCGCAGCCGGCCTCGCTGATGGTCGCGGCCGATGTCGAGAACATGAAGAAGGCGGGGATCAAGACCGTCGCCTATATCGGCTATAGCGACGCCTGGGGCGATCTCGTCTATGACGCGCTGATGAAGACGGCGCCCGCCGCCGGCATCCAAATCATCACCAACGAGCGCTATGCCCGCGCCGATACCAGCGTCACCGCGCAGATCCTCAAGATCGTCGCCGCCCGTCCCGACGCGGTGCTGACCGGCGGCTCGGGCACGCCCGGCGCGCTGCCCCATATCGCGCTTGCCGATCGCGGCTATCGCGGGCCCGAGTACAGCACGCACGCCATCATCAACAAGGAGTTCGTCCGCGTCGGCGGCGGCGCCGTCGACGGCGTCATCGCACCGACCGGGCCGGTCGTCGTCGCCGAGCAGCTGCCTGAATCCAATCCGATCCGCCAGGTCTCGCTCGATTTCCGCAAGGTCTACGAGAAGGTCAATAACGAGCCGGCGGGCGACGCCTTCGCCGCCTATGCCTATGACGGCTGGCTGATCTTCGCCGATTCGGCGAAGCGCGCCCTCGCCGGCGGTGCCAAGCCCTGCACGCCGGAATTCCGCAAGGCCCTGCGCGACGCCATGGTGACGACCAAGGACCTGGTCGGCACCCATGCCGTCTACACCTTCAAGCCGGGCGAGCGCTACGGCGTCGACGAGCGCTCGCGCGTCATGGTCAAGCTCGAGAAGGGAACGTGGAAGCTGCTGCCGTAGGGGAGCGGCTTTGTCCTTCGACTTCGCTCAGGACGAGGTGAGATGGCGGATGGAAAGCTCCCCTCATCCTGAGCCTGTCGAAGGATCCGGTTTGAGACGGAGCGTCGCCATTGGGTAGTGCGTGTTGCCGCCGGTGAAGGGCGGGAATTTCGAGAAATCGATGCGCATCTCATGGCGCACCGGCGAGTTTAGCGCGGCGTTCAACGCCGCGGCATCGTCGAACACGACCTTGTTGCGCTGCATGTAGTCGACCCGCCGCCAGGGCAGGAAGCCGCACCAGTCGAGCCTGGTGTAGATCTCGAGCTCGCGAATGCCAGGGAAGCGCTTCATGATCGGCGAGTGCTGCGCGATGTAGTGGCTGAGCCAAAGGTGTAGGTTCTCCGCATTCCCCTCATAGGAGACGAGATAGGTGCAGGCGAGCTCGCCCGGCTTG
>DATAQP010000272.1:0-5785 GCA_036264595.1 Allostellaceae bacterium | reverse complement strand
CTGCCCTCGATCGAGCGCCGCGTCGCCCGCCTGCCGGTGATCGCCGGCAGCGTTCCCGATCCCACCCGGCTCAGCACGCCCGGCTGCCGCTTCGCCGAGCGCTGCCCGCGCGTCATCGCCGCCTGCCGCGAGGCCGAGCCGCCGCTCGTTGAGCTGGCGGCCGGGCACTTCGCCGCCTGCATCCGGACCGCGGCGTGAGCGAGCTGTTCGCGGCAGGCCTTACCGCCACCTGCGGGCACGCGGCAAGATGAGCGCGCTTCTCGCGCTCGAGGGATTACGCGTCCATTTTCCGGTCGGGCGCGGCGGCGTGTTCGCCCGCCAGCGCATGCTGAAGGCGGTCGACGGCATCGATCTGGCGCTGGCGCCAGGCGAGGCGCTGGCGCTGGTCGGCGAAAGCGGCTGCGGCAAGACGACGCTCGGCCGCGCCGTCGCCGGGCTGATGCCGGTCAGCGCCGGCACGATCCGCTTTCGCGGCGCCGACATCACCGGCGCGGCGTCGCGCCAGCGCAGCGATGCGCGGCGCACCATCCAGACGGTCTTCCAGGACCCCTTCTCGTCGCTCGACCCGCGCATGCTGATCTCGGCGATCATCGTCGAGCCACTGACCATCCATGGCATCGGCACGACGGCGGAGCGCGCCGCGCGCGCCCGCGCGCTGGTCGAGCAGGTCGGTCTTCCGCAAGCCGCGCTCAACCGCTACCCGCACGAATTCTCCGGCGGGCAGCGCCAGCGCATCGCCATCGCCCGCGCGCTCAGCGCCGATCCCATATTGATTGTCGCCGACGAGCCGCTCTCGGCCCTCGACGTCTCGATCCAGAGCCAGATTCTCAACCTGCTGCGCGACCTGCAGCAGGCGCGTCAGCTCGCCTATCTCTTCATCAGCCACGACCTCGCCGTGGTCAACCACGTCGCCGACCGCGTCGCCGTGATGTATCTCGGCCGGCTCGTCGAGCTGGCGCCGCGCGACGCGCTCTACCGCACGCCGAGCCACCCCTATACCAAGGCGCTGCTCGACTCGATCCCGCGCATCGGCCGTGGCCGCCATCGCCGCGGCCGCGTTCTCGCCGGCGACGTGCCGAGTCCGCTGGCGCGTCCACCTGGCTGCCCGTTCCACCCGCGCTGCCCGAAGGCGCAGGCGATCTGCCGCGAGGTCGAGCCCGCGTTGGCGCCGGCGCCCGGCAACGATCCCAGGCGCGATGGGCAGGTAGCGGCCTGCCATTTCAAGGAGTGAGGGCGATGTCGGGCCGGCAGGGATATCGTGCGTCCCCCCATCGTGAGGAGCCGCCGCATGGCGGCGTCTCGAACGGCGAGACGCGCTCTGCGAGCGCTCCTCAGGATGAGGTGGGTTCCTGATGGCACTTCCCAATTCGCCTCATCCTGAGGAGGCTGCGCAGCAGCCGTCTCGAAGGACGCGTGGCATTGCCCCAGCTCCTGCGAGGTCGCCGCCATGACCCGCTATCTCGCCGGACGGCTGCTGCAGATCATCGTCGTGCTGTTTGTCATGTCGTTCATCATCTACGGGCTGATCGGGCTGATGCCGGGCGATCCGATCGACGTCATGGCGGCGACCACGCCGGGCATGACGGCCGAGACCGTCGCCCGCCTCAAGGCGGCGTACGGGCTCGACCAGCCGCTGGTGACACGTTACTGGCACTGGCTGACCGCCGCCTTGCAGCTCGATTTCGGCTATAGCCGTGTGCACAGCCAGCCGGCCATCGAGGTCATCCTTCCGGCGCTGCTGCAGACGGTGAAACTCGCCGGGCTGGCGCTCTTCTTCAGCCTGGCGCTGGCGCTCGTGCTCGGCGTCGCCTCGGCGCTGAAGCCGGGTGGCTGGGTCGACACGCTGTCCAGTCTCTTCGCCTTCGCCGGCATTTCAATCCCGACCTTCTGGCTCGCCATCCTGTTGATTCTCGGCTTCGCCGTCGGGCTCGGCTGGCTGCCGGCGAGCGGAATGGGCGACGACTTCGCCGACCAGATCAGGCATATGGCGCTGCCGGTGGCGACCTTGACCATCGCGACGACCGGCCAGTTCATCCGCTTCGTGCGCGCCGAGATGATCGAGGTGCTGCGCATGGATTACGTGCGCACCGCGCGCGCCAAGGGCGTCGGCAAGCGCCGGCTGGTGGTGCGCCACGCGCTGCGCAACGCGCTTATCCCGGTCGTTACCGTGGTCGCGCTGCAGATCGGCACGCTGTTCTCCGGCGCCCTCGTCACCGAGACGATGTTCGCCCTGCGCGGCATGGGCAAGATGATCTACGACTCTATCCTCGGCAACGATTACAACCTGGCGCTGATGGGGCTGCTTTTCGCCACCTTGCTGACTTTGCTCGGCAATCTCCTCGCCGATCTCGCCTATGCCTGGCTCGATCCCCGGATTGCCTACAAATGAGCGCGCTCGACGCCACGGCGACGCCGCAAGCCGACAGCGCCAGCATCTCGGTCTGGCGGCTGCGCTTCCGCCGCTTCCTGCGCCGCCGCGCCGGCGTCGCCAGCCTCGCCGTGCTGCTCGCCCTCGTCATCTTCTCGCTGCTCGCCCATCCGCTCGAGTTGCTGCTCGGCATCGACGCCTTCAAGGCCGATCTCCTCGGCCGTTTCGCGCCGCCCTCGGCAAAGCACTGGCTGGGCAGCGACGATATCGGCCGCGACGTGCTGGTGCGGCTGATGTATGCCGGGCAGATCTCGCTCGCCATTGCGGTCATCGCCACCGCGATCGGCGCCGCCTTCGGCACGACGATCGGTCTGCTGGCCGGCTATTACGGCGGCCGCCTCGATGCGCTGCTGATGCGCCTCACCGATGGCGTGCTCGCTTTGCCGCTGCTGCCGCTGCTCATCGTCTTCGCCGCGGTCGATCTCACCAAGCTTGGCTGCTCGATCGATTTCGCGCGCTCGCCGCAGGCCGGATTCTGGCGCATCATCGTCATCATCTCGGTGGTCGACTGGACGGCGATCGCCCGGCTGGTGCGCGCCTCGACCCTCGCCGTCAAGGCGCGCGAGTTCGTCCTCGCCGCCAAGGGCAGCGGCGCCGGCGCGCCTTACCTCATCGCAACGCACATCCTGCCCAACGTGGTGACGCCGATCATTGTCGCCTGCACGCTCACCGTCGGCCGCGTCATCCTCTTCGAATCGGTGCTGAGCTTCCTCGGCTTCGGGGTGGTGCCGCCGATTCCGAGCTGGGGCAACATGCTGAACAACGCGCAGGAGCTGATCACTGTGGCGCCGGCCCAGGCGATCTATCCCGGCCTTCTCATCTTCATCACGGTGATCGCCGTCAATTTCGCCGGCGATGCTCTGCAAGACGCCTTCGATCCGAAGAATTGACCAGAGCAGGGAGCAGCCGCGATGAATCTCGCCGCCTCGATTCAGCAACGCCTCGAGGGCATCTTCCCGGAGCTCCTTGGCATCGCGCTGACCGAAGTCGAGAAGGAGCGGGTGACGGCGACGCTCACCGTGTGCGAGGCGATCTGCACGACCGGCAAGATCATGCATGGCGGCGCCATCATGGCCTTCGCCGACACGCTGGGCGCCGTCGGCACCTTCGTCAACCTGCCGGAGGGGGCGCGCACTACGACCATCGAATCGAAGACCAATTTCCTCGGCGCGGCGCCTCTCGGCGCCAAGGTGTTCGGCGAATCGACGCCCATCCATCGCGGCCGCACGACTATGGTGTGGCAGACGCGGATCACGCTGGAGAGCGGCAAGCTGGTCGCGCTGGTGACGCAGACGCAGATGGTCCTGCCGGGCTAGCTCACTCGTCCCAGCCGGCAAAGGCAGCGGCGAAGAACGCGATCAGCCGGCTATAGAGGATCCGCAGATTCTTCGGCTTGCGGATGCCGTGCCCCTCGTCCTCGAAGAGCAGCGTCTCGTAGGGAATCGCCGCCGCCTTCAGCGCCGCCTCGACCTGGTGGAGGTTCTCCGGCGTGACGTTGGGGTCGTTCATGCCCTGGACGATGAGCAGCTGTGCAGAGATCCGGTCGACGAAATGGATCGGCGAGCGCTGGCGGTAGCGCTCCGGCACCTGCTCGGGGCTGCCGCCCAGCATCTCCTCGCTATAGGGCCGCAGATCCGGCCGCGTCGAATAGTAATCGACGACGAGATCGGTCATGCCGCAGATCGGCGCCGATGCGGCGAGCAAGGTCGCCGGCCAGCGCGTCGCCGCGCACCAGCTCGAATAGCCGCCATAGGAGGTACCTGTCACGGCGACCTTCCCCGCCGGGGCAAGGCCGCGCGCGATCACCGCCTCGGCCCCCGTGCGGATATCGTCCTGCTCGCGCCCGCCCCAGCCGTCTTGGCGGATCGCCTCGCGGAATTTGAGGCCGAAGCCGGTGCTGCCGCGGTAATTGGGATCGAGCACGGCGAAGCCTGCGGCGACGCAGGCCTGGATGAAGGCGGAGAGCGCGTCCTCGCTATGCGCCGTCGGTCCGCCATGCACCTGCACGACGAGGCCCTTGGCCGGGGTTGTGGGACGGTAGAGCCAGCCCTGGATCTCCAGCCCATCGAGCGAGCGCCAGCGGAAATCCTCGGGTGCTACGAGGTCGGCGGCGGTGAGGATGCTGCTGGAGAAAGGCTGTGCGAGCGGCATCCCCTCACCCCGACCCTCTCCCGCAAGGGGGTAGGGGGAAGATGAGACCCCATCCAATCCCCTCCCCCCTTGCGGGAGAGGGTCAGGGTGGGGGGGGCGGCCGTCGGCAGGAAGCTCGAAACGTACGATCTCGTCCGGCTGAGTCGCGCCATAGACGCGACCGAGCCAGACGCCGTCGGGCAGTTGCCCCATCGGCAAGAGCGTGCAGCGATCGCCAACCACCGGCATCTCGGCGTCCCTCAACGGGTCGAGCAGGAAGGCGCGGCTCCTCGCCTCGCGGACCTCGGCGACGACGATCCGGCCGCCGCGATCCGGAACGAAGGCCCCTTCGATGGCGCGCGTGGGATCGTCGATCAGCCAGCGCAGGCTGCCATCCCCGGTGTCGTAGATGCCGAGCCGCTTGTGGGTCGCCGCGTCGGCGATGACGAGGGCGCGCCGACTGTCGGGGAACCAGCTCGCGCTCGTCTTCACCGCGGCGCCGAAATCGAGGATCTCGCGATCGTTCCCGCCGTCTATGTCGACGAGCCAGATTTGCGTGCCGGCCGGATCGCGGTCGCGCCTGGTGTAGAGGATCTTCGTGCCGTCCTTGCTCAGCAGCGGGCGGAAGGCATGCGGTTTCGCCGGCTTCGCCACGGCCAACCGCGCGCCGCTCGCGAGATCCTGGCGGATGATCCAGCTCGCCTCGATCGCGGCGCCGCTCGCCGGGTCGAGATTGGCGGCGAAGACGAGATAGCGCCCGCCGGCATCGAGCTCGCCGCCGCGCGCGAAAAAGGGCGGCGAGGCCTCGGTGAGCGGCGTCATGGTGCCGGGTTCCGTCACGGAACTGGCAAGGGTCAGGCGGAAGAGCTGGACATGCTCGTTGCCGCCGCGATCCTCGGCGACGACGAGCGATGCCGAATCGGGCGCCCAGGAGACCAGCGCCGTGTCGTTCGGCGTCGCGGTCAGCCGCAGCGGCGCTGCCGCGCCATCGGTCGGCGCGACATAGATGTCCGCCGCCGGCGCCTTGCGGTACCAGCTCCAGGCGACCAGCCGGCCATCCGGCGACAGCGCCGCCCGCCCCATGGCGGGCAGGGCGAGGAGAGCGTCGATGGCAGCGGGCAGGATATCGGTCATCGGCCTACACCTTCTCCCTCGTCATGCCCGAACTGGATCCGGGCATCTCCCTCGGGGCGGCGTGGACCCCCGGATCAAGTCCGGGGGGTGACG
>DATAQP010000265.1:0-3263 GCA_036264595.1 Allostellaceae bacterium | reverse complement strand
GCATCGGGCTGACGCTCGGCTCGGCGGTCGGCGCGCGCATCGCCCATGCCCTGCCCAGTCTTTTCCTGACCCGCCTCGTCGCCGTCGTCCTCCTGCTGGTCGGCGTCTTGCTGATTGTGCGCTCGGGCCAAGCGATGGCGTGGTGAGCGGCGGACTCGATCTCGGCGCCGTCATCCGCGACCACGGCGATCCGGACGGGCGCCTTCGATGCGGTGATCGCGGCCGATTTGCCGTTCGTCGATCCCGGGAAACGCCGCCCACGAGGCAATTGGGACGACGCCGCGCTCAGATCGCCAAATGGGTGATGACAGCCAGGATGAGCGTGATCACGGCGGCCAGGACGACCGCAAGAATGCGTTCGCCGCGCTTCCACCGCCGCCAATCTTCGGCAAGACCGCCCATTGCCTTTTTATCCGAGAACTCCATCGCTCTACGTCCGATTGATGACTCCGCGACGCCGCCGACAGGCGATCACCGTATTGTGCAGCAGACAGGCGATCGTCATCGGCCCGACGCCGCCCGGCACCGGCGTGATGGCGCCGGCGACTTGCGAGGCGGCGGCGAAATCGACGTCGCCGACCAGCTTCGAGCGGCCGTTCTCGCCAGCGATGCGGTTGATGCCGACATCGATGACCGTCGCCCCGGGCTTGATCCAGTCGCTCTTGATGAAGGCGGGCCGGCCGATTGCGGCGATCAGTATGTCGGCGCGCCGACAGATCGCCGACTGGTCGCGCGACTTGGAATGGGCGATGGTGACCGTGCAGTCCGCCGCGGTGAGCAGCGCCGCCATCGGCTTGCCGACGATATTGGAGCGGCCGACGACCACCGCCTCGGCACCGGCGAGGTCGCCAAGCTGCTCGCGCAGAAGCATCAGGCAGCCAAGCGGCGTACACGGCACGAGGGCGGCGGTCCCTTGCAGCAACGCGCCGGCATTCGTCGGATGGAAGCCGTCGACATCCTTGGCGGGGGCGATGGCGTTGATGACGGATTGCGCATCGATATGCGCCGGCAGGGGCAGCTGCACGAGGATGCCGTCGACGTCGGGATCGGCGTTGAGCCGGGCGATCAGCGCCAGCAGCGTCGCTTGATCGGTGCTCGCCGGAAGGTCGTGGGCGAAGGAGGCGATTCCGGCAGCGGCGGCTTGGCTCTTCTTGTTGCGGACATAGACCTCGCTCGCCGGATTGTCGCCGACAAGGACGACGGCGAGGCCCGGGGTGACCCCGTCGCGCTTCATCGCGGCGATATCGAACGCCAGCGACGCTCGCAGGCGTTCGGCCGCAGCCTTGCCGTCGATGATGGCGGCAGCACTCCGCCTGGCGATGATGAGAGGTTGGGAGCCGGCATTCGCCGCCGATAGGGACGGTGTCGCGTTGGTCATGGAGTGGTCCCCTGATCGTCTCTAATTGTTCTTCCCGTCGCGATCCACGGGGCGTTCATGCGACACTCGGCGAAATCGAATGGCTGTCGATGGAAGCTAGTCCGGCGGTACAGCGGTTTCCAATACGTTCTCCCAATGGAATCATCTGTCGGGTCGATGATCGAGGCGTAGCCCCGCTGACCTAGAACAGTCCGGTGATTTTGCCTTCCGGGGTGACGGCGATGTTGTTGGCGGCGGGCAGGCGGGGCAGGCCGGGCATGGTCATGATGTCGCCGCAGACGGCGACGACGAACTCGGCGCCGGCCGAGAGGCGGACCTCCCGGATGGGGATGATGTGGTCGCTCGGCGCCCCCTTGGCATTGGCGTCGGTCGAGAAGCTGAATTGCGTCTTGGCGATGCACACCGGGAGATGGCCGAAGCCGGCGGCCTCGAAGCCGGCGAGCTGGTCGCGCACGCTCTTGTCGGCGGCGACGTCCTTGGCGCCGTAGAGCTTCTGCGCGATGGTGCGGATCTTGTCGAGCAGGGGCATCTCGTCGGGGTAGAGCAGGGCGAGCTTGGCCGGCTTGGTCTCGATCGTCTTGACCACGGTGCGCGCAAGATCGGCGGCGCCGGCCCCGCCATCGGCCCAATGATCGGCCAGCACGCAATCGACCTCGGAAGCCGCCGAGAGCTCCTTGACCAGGGCGATCTCGGCCTCGCTGTCGGCGCTGAAGCGGTTGATCGAGATCACGACAGGCAGGCCGAACCCCTTCATGTTGGCGATGTGCCGCGCGAGATTGGCGAAGCCCTTCCTGAGCGCGCCGAGATCCTCGCTCTTCAGCGCCTCCTTGGCCACCCCGCCATGCATCTTGAGGGCGCGGATCGTCGCCACCAGCACGACGCAATCGGGCTTCAGGCCGGCCTTGCGGCATTTGATGTCGAGGAACTTCTCGGCCCCGAGATCGGCGCCGAACCCCGCCTCGGTGACGACGTAGTCGACCAGCTTCAGCGCCGTCTTGGTGGCGACCACCGAGTTGCAGCCATGCGCGATATTGGCGAAGGGACCGCCATGGATGAAGGCTGGGTTATTCTCCAGCGTCTGCACCAGGTTGGGCGCCAGCGCATCCTTAAGCAGCGCCGTCATCGAGCCTTGCGCCTTGAGCTGGCTCGCCGTCACCGCTTTGCGCTCGCGCGTCTGCCCGACGATGATGTTGCCGAGGCGGCGCTGCAGGTCCTCGAGGCTGGTGGCGAGGCAGAAGATCGCCATCACCTCGGAGGCGACGACGATGTCGAAGCCGTCCTCGCGGGGATAGCCGTTGGCGACGCCGCCCAGCGAGTTGACGATCTGGCGCAGCGCCCGGTCGTTCATGTCGAGGGCGCGCTTCCAGCTGACGCGCCTGGGATCGAGGCCGAGCTCGTTGCCCCAGTAGATGTGATTGTCGACCAGCGCGGCGAGCAGATTGTTGGCGGCGCCGATGGCATGGAAATCGCCGGTGAAATGCAGGTTGATGTCCTCCATCGGCACGACCTGGGCATAGCCGCCGCCGGCGGCGCCGCCCTTCATGCCGAAGCAGGGTCCGAGGCTCGGCTCGCGCAGGCAGATCGCCGCCTTCTTGCCGATATGGTTGAGCGCGTCGCCGAGCCCGACCGTGGTCGTCGTCTTGCCCTCGCCCGCCGGCGTCGGGGTGATGGCGCTGACCAGGATCAGCCTTCCGTCCGGCCGCCCCTCCAGCGATTTGATGAAATCGAGCGACAATTTGGCCTTGTGATGCCCGTACGGGCTCAATTGCTCCGGCGCGATGCCGAGCTTGTCGCGCGCCACATCGACGATCGGCCGCATCCGCGCCGCCTGGGCAATCGCGATGTCGCTCTGCGGATGACGGTGCTGATCAGATCCCTTGGCCAA
>DATAQP010000254.1:0-2139 GCA_036264595.1 Allostellaceae bacterium | reverse complement strand
TACCCCTTCTGCGCCGTCGTTCCACCCCTTCCGCGCGGCCGCGCTTCCGCTGGGCCGCGCACTGCGCTACATACGGACAGGTTCAACCGGCGAGCGGGACGGCGAAGGACAATGGTGCAAGACCACGGAACCGGCGACAGCCACCGCAACGCGCAGACGAGCTATCGCGCGGCGGGCGTCGATATCGATGCCGGGAACGCCCTGGTCGAGGCGATCAAGCCGCTCGCCCGGGCGACGGCGCGCCGGGGCGCCGATGCCGGACTCGGCGGCTTCGGGGCGCTTTTCGACCTCAAGGCGGCGGGATTCCGCGATCCCATCCTGGTCTCGACCACCGACGGCGTCGGCACCAAGCTGAAGATCGCCATCGCCGCCGGGCGGCATGAAACGATCGGCATCGACCTCGTCGCCATGTGCGTCAATGACCTCATCGTCCAAGGCGCCGAGCCGTTATTCTTCCTCGATTATTTCGCCACCGGCAAGCTCGACGTCGAGATCGGGCGGACGATCATCGCCGGCATCGCCAAGGCGTGCGAGGCGGTCGGCTGCGCCCTTGTCGGCGGCGAGACCGCGGAGATGCCGGGCATGTACGCGGCCGGCGACTACGACCTCGCCGGCTTCGCCGTCGGCGCCGTCGAGCGCGACCAGGTGCTGACCGGCGCCGGGATCGTCGCCGGCGACGTCGTGCTCGGCCTCGCGTCGAGCGGGCTGCACTCCAACGGCTTCTCGCTGGTCCGCCGCATCGTCGAGCAGGCCGGGCTCGACTATGCCGCCCCCGCCCCCTTTGCCCCCGCGCTCAGCCTCGGCGAGGCGCTGCTGGCGCCGACCAGGCTCTATGTCGAATCCTGCCTTGCCGCCCTGCGAGTCGGCGGCATCAGGGCGCTCGCCCACATCACCGGCGGCGGACTGGTCGAGAACATCCCCCGCGTGCTGCCCAAGACACTGGCTGCCGAGCTCGATGCCGCCTGCTGGACGCTGCCGCCAGTCTTCCGCTGGCTGGCGGCCACCGCGGGGCTCGACCATCACGAGATGGCGCGCACCTTCAATTGCGGCATCGGCATGGTCGTCGTCACCGCAGCCGATGCGGCGGAGCGCGTCACCAACTGCCTCGAAGAAGGCGGCGAGACGGTGTTTCGCATCGGCCGCATCGTCGAGCGCGGCGACGGCGCGGGCAGCCGCATTCGCAACATGGCGGCGCAGTGGCCCAGCTAAGGGGGGCGCGGCTGAAGATCGGAGTTCTCATCTCGGGGCGCGGCTCGAACCTGCAGGCGCTGATCGATTCCTGCGCGCGGCCCGACTATCCTGCCGAGATCGCGCTCGTCGTCGCCAACCGCGCCGACGCCTTCGGCATCGAGCGGGCGCGCCTGGCCGGGCTGCCGGCGATGGTGATCCCGCATCGCGACTTCGCCGATCGCGCCAGCTTCGACGCCGCGCTCGATCAGGCCTTGCGCCAAGCCGGCGTCGAGCTGGTTTGCAATGCCGGATTCATGCGCATCCTGACGTCTTGGTTCGTCGAGCGCTGGCGCGACCGGCAGATCAATATCCACCCCTCGCTGCTCCCCGCCTTCCCCGGTCTCCACACCCACGAGCGGGCGCTCGTCGCTGGCGTCCGCTTCAGCGGCTGCACCGTCCATTTCGTCCGCACGGCGATGGATACCGGGCCGATCATCGCCCAGGCGGCCGTCCCGGTCCTGCAGGACGACGATGCCGACTGCCTGGCCGCGCGCGTGCTCGCCGCCGAGCACCGGCTCTTTCCCCTCGCCCTGCGCCTCGTCGCCGAAGGACGGACACGCATCGTCGCCGATGCGGACGGCAGCGAGCGGGTGGTGATCGCCGACGCCGGCGCGCCATCCGACGCCATCCTCAATCCGCTGGAGTGATGTCGCCGACCCTTGCCAAAACGGCGCCAGACGTTATACGTCTCAATCCAGTGGCAAACCCAGCAAGGCGGCTCCCATGACGTTCGACGCGGATTACCAGCGCCACCGGCAGAACTGGATCGGCTTCACCCAGTTTATCAAGTACGGCACCAGCGCCGTGATCGTGATCCTCGTTCTCATGGCGATCTTCCTGCTCTAGGAGCCTGTCCGAGAATTCGCTAGCCGGGGCGTGATTGGTTCTGATTCAATGCTGGGCATGAGC
>DATAQP010000181.1:0-15252 GCA_036264595.1 Allostellaceae bacterium | reverse complement strand
GCTTGCCCGTCATGTCGAAACCGGAGACGCTGGCGATGATGCTGCCATAGACGCGATAGCGGAAATCCCGCCCGCCCCCGATGAGATCGAGCAGCATGACGTAGCCGAGTGCTGGTCGCAGCGCCATGGGATCGATCTGCTTGAGATGAGGCAGCGTGCCGCTCGCCGCGAGACCATGCCAATAGGCGATGAGAAAGCGCAGCGACTCCGTGTCGAACAGCTCGGCAGCGGGATTCCACGTCAGCCCAGGCGGGGCGGCGCCGTGGCGGGTGAAGGTCGCTGATATCGCCGTGATGTCGCCCGCGGCGATATCTGCCGTCCATCGATCAATGCGATCCCAATCGAGCCTAGCGTCGGTAATGTGCCTAACTCCTGTTGAATGGCAACGTTTCGATACCCGCCACGGGCGATTGAAGCGGGAATCATAGGACACGAAGCTTAAGGTAATCTTGGCAACACGGACTGCCGGCCGGTGGCGAAAGCCAGATTCCCGTTGCGCAATGCCTGATCTCGCGCGACCATCGCGCTAAAGGGAAGCGCCGGCGGTGGCAATTCTCATAGGGCCCCCCAGGCGGCGTCAAGCAACGCACCGGAGAGGAGGCGCCCGATGACAGACAATGGCAGACACCCTGTGGCCCCGCGCTGTGCCGCGCTGGTTGGACCCTATCTTTCCGGCAAGACGACACTGCTCGAGGCCTTGCTCTTCGCCTGCGGGGTGACCAGCCGGCGCGGCTCGGTCAAGGAAGGCAACATGGTCGGCGACGCGACGCCCGAGGCGCGGGCGCGGCAGATGTCGACCGAGGTCAACACCGCGGCGGCGCATTATCTCGGCGACAGCTGGATCCTCCTCGACTGCCCGGGCTCCGTCGATCTCATCTTCGAGGCGCAGAATGCGCTGCTCGCCGCCGATGTCGCGATCGTCGTCTGCGAGCCCGAGCCGGATCGCGTGCTGACCCTCGGCCCGCTCTTCAAGTTCCTCGACGACCACCAGATTCCGCACATGGTGTTCATCAACAAGATGGACACCGCGAGCGCCCGCGTGCGCGACGTCCTCGGCGCGTTGCAAGGCGTTTCGCAGCAGCCGCTGGTGCTCCGACAGGTGCCGCTGCGCGGCGGCGGCGAGGGCGAGATCACCGGCTATGTCGATCTCGTCAGCGAGCGCGCCTACAAATACAAGCCCGGCCAGCCTTCGGATCTCGTCAAGCTGCCCGACGGCTTCTGGGATGCCGAACGGCCGACCCGCACGGGCCTCCTCGAGAAGCTCGCCGATTACGACGACAAGCTGCTCGAGCAGCTGCTCGAGGATGTCGAGCCCTCGAAGGAGGAGATCTACCGCCATCTGGCGAACGATCTCAGCCGCGATCTCATCGTCCCGGTCTTCCTCGGCGCCGCACAGCAGGATCATGGCGTGCGCCGCCTGCTCAAGGCCTTGCGCCACGAGACGCCGGCGCCGTCGGTCACCGCCGCACGGCTCGGCGTGCCGGAGGGCAGCGAGACGGTGGCGCAGGTCATCAAGACCTATCACGCGCCGCATAGCGGCAAGCTGTCGCTCGCCCGCATCTGGCGCGGCAGCGTCGCCGAAGGCGCGGTGCTCAAGGGCGTGCGCGTCGCCGGACTGCTCCGCCTGACCGGCGCCACCCAGGAGAAGGTCGCCAGCGCGAGCGAGGGCGAGGTTATCGCCCTCGCCCGGATGGAGGGGATCACGACCGGCGACGTGCTGACGGCGTCGGGCAAGCCGCCCTCCCTGCCGAAGCCGAGCCGACCCAAGCCGGTCTTCGGCCTCGCCATCGCCGCCGAGAAGCGCAACGACGACGTCAAGCTCTCCGGTGTCATCGCCAAGCTGATCGAGGAGGATCCGACCATCGCGCTCGAGCACAACCAGGATACCGGCGAGATGGTGCTGTGGGGCCAGGGCGACATCCATCTGCAGATCACGCTCGACCGCATGCGCACGAAATACAATCTCGCCGTGCTAGGGCGGCGCCCGCACGTGCCCTACAAGGAGACGATCAAGCGGCGCGGCGAGCAGCATTCGCGCTTCAAGCGGCAGAGCGGCGGGCACGGCCAGTTCGCCGATGTCGAGATCCAGGTCAAGCCGCTGCCGCGCGGCGGCGGCCTCGCCTTCACCGACAGCGTGGTCGGCGGCGCCATCCCCAAGAACTACATCCCGGCGGTCGGCGAAGGGGTGATGGAGTATCTCAAGCACGGCCCGCTCGGCTTCCCCGTCGTCGACGTCGCGGTCAATCTCTCGACCGGCCAGTTCCATGCCGTCGACAGCTCGGACATGGCCTTCAAGACGGTCGGCCGCATGGCGATGAGCGAGGTCATGCCGAAATGCGACCCGGTGCTGCTCGAGCCGATCCACGCCGTCGACATCTCGGTGCCCAACACCTTCACCTCCAAGGTGCAGCGCCTGGTCTCCGGGCGGCGCGGCCAGATCCTCGGCTTCGACGCCAAGGCGGATTGGCCTGGCTGGGACGTCGTCACCGCCTATATGCCGCAATCGGAGATCCACGACCTCATCGTCGAGCTGCGCTCGATCACGCTCGGCGTCGGGCTCTACAGCGATCGCTTCGACCACCTCCAGGAGCTGACCGGCAAGCTCGCCGAGCGTGTCCTGGCGGAAAAGGGCGCGCAGGCGGCGCAATAGGCGAGCTCGAGCGAGCCCGCCCTCTTCGTAGCTTAAGGAAGCCGGCGCGGCGGGTAAGGATTCCTTTACGGCTGGCGGGCATCCTGCTGCGATGCTGCGCGTCTATGGCTGCATCGCCGACCAACATGATGTCAGGCTGGTCGCCCTCGCCGGCCTGGTTTGCCTGTTCGCCTGCTATACCGCGCTCAGCCTGATCTCTCGCGCGCGCGAGAACGACGCGCGGCGCAGCCTCGCCTGGGTCACGGCGGCGGCAATCGTCTTCGGCGGCGGCGTATGGGCAACCCATTTCGTCGCCATGCTTGCCTTCCGGCCCGGCTTTCCGGTCGGCTACCATGTCGGGCTGACGCTGATGTCGATCGCCGTTGCGATGCTCATCGCCTGGCTCGGCTTCTCGCTCGGCATACGTATGCGCTCGGGCGCTCTGGGCGGCGCGGTGCTCGGCATCGCCATCGGTCTCATGCACTATACCGGCATGAAGGCGCTCACAGGTCCGGCCGATCTCCATTGGGACCGCGACCTCGTCTCCGTCTCGCTGATCGTCGGTATCGCCGCCGCCGCTGCGGCCCTGACCGTCGCGTGGCGGGACCCGAGTCTGCCTCGGCGCATCATCGGCACGCTCATCCTCACCGTGGCGATTTGCGGTCTCCATTTCACCGCCATGGCCGGCGCCGAGCTGGAGCCCAATCCGTTGATCGCCGTATCGGACCAGGTCCTGGCGCCGGAATGGCTCGCCGGTGCCATTGCGGGGGTGATGGCGCTGATCATTGCGCTTGGGCTGCTCGGCTCGGTCGTCGATCAGCATCTGGCGGGCCGCGCCAATGCCGAGGCGGAGCGCCTGCGCCACCACGTCGCCGAGCTCGAGGCGACGAAGCGCATGCTCGAGGCGACGAGCGCGGATCTCCGGACCGCGCTCGACGTCGCGGCCACTGCGAGCCAGGCAAAGTCGCAGTTCCTCGCCACGATGAGCCACGAGCTGCGCACGCCGCTCAACGCGATCATCGGCTTTTCCGAGATGCTGGCGGCCGAGACCTTCGGTCCGCTCGGCGACCCGCATTATCCCGACTATGCGCACAGCATCCATGCCAGTGGCCGGCACCTTCTGCAGCTCATCAACGATATCCTCGATTTCACCAAGCTCGACGCCGGACGGCTCGAGCTCAACGACGAGGAGATCGATCTGCAGGAACTCGTCGCGGGCGCGCTGCGCATGATCGAGGTCGAAGCGTCGCGTGCCGGCATCGCGCTGGCGATCGCGCTCGGCGACGAGCTGCCGCTGCTGCGCGCGGACGCGCGGCGGGTTCGCCAGGTCCTCCTCAATGTGCTGTCGAACGCGGTGAAATTCACGCCGCGCGGCGGCGAGGTCCGGCTGACGACGACCCGCCGCGGCGGCGAGCTCGGCATCGTCATCGCCGACACCGGGATCGGCATAGCGGCTGCGGACATACCGCGCGCGCTCGAGCGTTTCGGCCAGGTCGACAGCAGCCTTGGCAGGAAATATGAAGGGACCGGGCTCGGCCTGCCCCTGGCGCGCCGCCTGATGGAGCTGCATGGCGGGCGGCTCGATCTCGAGAGCGAGGTCGGTATCGGCACCACCGTGATCGCCAGCTTTCCCGGCGAGCGCCTGATCGCCGCCCGGCGGGCCGCCTAGCATCGAGTTTCGTAGAAAGTCGGTGCATCGTATGGACCTGCCATCGTCGCGCAGACCGCGATTCTCCTGGCTCAGCCTTCAGCGACGGCAGGTACGAGCGCCGCTCGCGCGCCGCTCAATATGCCGTGATTTGCGCAGACGTACCCGCTAGCCTATGTCTTGCCCAGGTGTCGTTTGGCGACATCACTGGCGCGGGCACGGAGAGTTTGATGGTCATCAGGAAGAAACGCGGCTGGGAGATCCCGGAAAGCGCAGCGACTCCGGAGCATATCTTCCACGGCCGCCGCGCGCTGCTCAAGGCGGCCGCCGCCGGCAGCATACTGGCCGCTGCCGCACCCTTCCTCGGCGTCCCGGCCGAGGCGGCCGACAGCGATCCCACCGCCGATCTCTACCCGGCGAAGCGCAACAACCGCTACGTCCTCGACCGGCCGCTCACCGCCGAGAAGGAGGTCACGACATACAACAACTACTACGAGTTCGGCTCGCAGAAGACAATCTCGAGCGCCGCGCAGGAGCTCAAGATCCGGCCCTGGACCGTGGTCCTCGACGGCATGGTGGAGAAGCCGGTGACGATCGGCTTCGACGACCTCATCCGCAAGATGCCGCTCGAGGAGCGGCTCTATCGCCATCGCTGCGTCGAGGCGTGGTCGATGGCGGTGCCGTGGAGCGGCTTTCCGATGAAGGCGCTGGTCGATCTCGCCAAGCCGCTCGGCTCGGCGCAATACGTGCGCATGGAGACCTTCCTCGACGCCAAGGTGGCGCCCGGCCAGAAGCAGTTCTGGTATCCCTGGCCCTATATCGAGGGGCTGACCATCGCCGAGGCGACCAACGACATGGCCTTCCTCGTCACCGGCGCCTACGGCAAGCCGCTGGCCAAGCAGAACGGCGCCCCGCTGCGCCTGGCGACGCCGTGGAAATACGGCTTCAAATCGATCAAGTCGATCGTCAAGTTCACCTTCACCGACAAGCGGCCGGACACGTTCTGGGAGCATCTCCAGGCCAGCGAGTACGGCTTCTGGGCGAACGTCAATCCCGAGGTGCCGCATCCGCGTTGGAGCAAGGCGACCGAGCGCGTGCTCGGCACCGACGAGCGCCGGCCGACCCTGATCTGGAACGGCTATGGCGAGTTCGTCGCCGCCATGTATGACGGGATAAAGGGCGAGCGCCTCTTCGTCTGAGCAACCGGCCCGGCGCGCCGCGCCATCACTTCGGGCGATCGGATTTCGGTGCGGCGGGCGCGCCGGCGACAAGCCCGGCGGTGAGGGCGGCGAGCAGCATCTCGAGCTTGTGCTCCTTGACCAGCCGGGACAGATCGGCGGCCGCGGCGGCGCCGTCCGGCGGTCCTGGGGCGTGCCTCGGTCGGGCGTCCAGCACGCTTCGGGCGACCAGCAGCAGCACCAGGGCAATGACGAGCAGGGCGCCGGCGGCGACCAACGGCGCGCCGACCGGACCGAGCAGCGGCAGCAGATAGATCCACAGCGCAGCGACGCCGCAGCCCATCGCCGCGACGGACAGCAGGGCGGCGATCAGTAGGCAGACGAGCGCGATGCTGCCGCGTCGCAGCGCCGCGCCGAGCCCGCTGGTGAAGCGGCCGAGCGCGAGCAGCCCTTCGGCGAGCCTGAGCAATCCGCCCATCGCCCGCGGCTCAGCGCGGCAGCAGGCGGGCGGCGACGAAGCCGGCGGCGAAGGCGATGAGGACGCTGGTCAGCGGCTGCTCGTCGACATGGCGGCTGATCGTTTGCGCCGTGCGCTCGCCCTCGGCGGCCAGCTTGGCATAGAACTCCTTCGCCTCCTCGCCGAGCTGGGCGGTGGCCTGGCGCGCCGCCCCGGCGATGCCGTCGGTGGCACCGCTCCGCATATGCGCCATCAGCGCTGCGAGATCGCGCTTTAGCGTGGCGACGTCGTCGGCGATGGCGTCGAGATCGGTCTTTTCCCTGGGGGCGCCCGACATGCGGTGTCTCCTTCCTGCTCTTCCGAGCGGCGGTGCGCACGCGGTGCATCCCCGCCGGCAGGCCGATTGTAGCTAGAATCCCGACCGCCGTCTCTCGCCCGCCCGCAATTGAGCAACAAGGCCATCGGCGCATCGTCCGACAGGCCGTCCGTATGGACGGGCTTGACGACGGCGTCGACGTCGTCTATAACGATACGGCTATATAACCTATAGGTTATTTAATGACGCCGTCCGCTCGTCTCGACGCAACCTTCGTCGCGCTCGCCGATCCGACCCGGCGGGCGATCCTCGCGCGGCTTGCCTCCGGCGAGGCGTCGGTGACGGAGCTGGCGCGGCCCTTCGCGATGAGCCAGCCGGCGATCTCCAAGCATCTCAAGATGCTGGAGCGCGCCGGGCTGATCTCGCGCCGCCGCGAGGCGCAGCGCCGGCCGTGCCGCATCGAAGCCAAGCCGCTCGCCGCGGCCAGCTCGTGGCTCGAGGGCTATCGCCGGTTTTGGGAGGGCAGCTTCCAGCGCCTCGACGCCCTGCTGGAGGAGCTGAAGAGTCCCGAGCAAACAGGCGGGGGGCAGAAAACGGCGGTGCAAAAAAGAGCGGCGAAGAAACGCGGCCGCGCGAAGCGCTAGAGGAGAGCAGCGATGAAGAACACCGGAACGCTGAACGTGACGATCCCCGGCACGGTGCCGCCGAGCGCTGCGACGGGCTCGCCGAGCTGCTGCAGACGACGCGCTGATGCAACGAGCGTTGGAGGAGAATGACGGTGACGAATAGCTTCAAGTTCACGGCACGCGGCGACCGCGAGCTCGTCATGATTCGCGTCTTCGATGCGCCGCGCCACTTGGTCTTCGACGCTTGGACGAAGCCCGCGCTGCTCAAGCGCTGGCTGGGACCGCGCAGCTGGTCGATGACGGTCTGCGAGGTCGATCTGAAGATCGGCGGCACCTATCGCTTCGTGTGGCGCGGCGCCGACGGAAGCGAGATGGGGATGGGCGGCGTCTATCGCGAGATCGTGCCGGGCGAGCGCCTCGCCGCTACCGAGACCTTCGATGTTCCCTGGTATCCTGGCGGGGCGCTGGCGACGACGATCCTGGTCGAGCACGACGGCAAGACCACCGCCACGACGACAATACGCTACGAGCTGTCGGAGGCGCGCGACATCGCCTTCAAGTCCGGCATGGAGCGCGGGGCGGCCGAAAGCTACGACCGGCTGGAGGAGCTCTGCGCGGCGAGAGGGGCGGGCGACTAGCGCGCCGCTACCCCGCCGCGCCTGGCGTCTTCGCGCGGCTGTATTGCAGCTGGTAGAGGCCGCGCTCGATCGGCTCGGCGGCGCCGGCTTCGGTCAGCGTGGACGGTGCCAGCGCGGCGTCGCATGCCGTCTCCAGCGCGGCGCGCTCGCTCGCGCCCTCGACCATCACGACCCAGTTCGGCACCATGGCCTTCGGCCGCCCCTTCTTCTCCTCGGTCTCGACCAGGCTGGCGCCGCGATCGGCGAGGCAGAGATGGACGCCGCAGATGCCTGGGCGGTCGGCGAGCTCGGGCAGGATGCGATGGGCGAGCAGCCGGCGCTGCTCCTCCCCGCGCCCCTCCGCCACATCGTAGCGCAAGGTGACCAGCAGCCCGCCCTGGCCGGTGCCGAGCGACAGGGCGACACGGCAGAGCGAGCGCGCGACATTGCGGAACGGCGCGGTGGCGCGTCGCGTCCACGGCGTCGGATTGTTGAGGCGGTTGAGGTAGTCGCTGCCGGCGAGCACCTCGGGACTGTCGGTCTCGTAGAGGGTGAAGAATTCCGGCGCGCCGGACAGCGCGATGTAGCGCCGGCCGCGGCGGAAGCCGGGAATGCCGACGCGCTCCGGCATGTGCTCGCGATTGTGCCATTCGAAGAACTCGGCGCGTCCGTCCAGCAGGATGTCGTTCCAGATCGCCACCACGCCCTGACCCGCGAGACTCATGTCGTAACGCTCCCCTCCGCTAGAATGTCGCGCGGCCGCCGCTGAGCACGAGCGCGCCGCCCCCGAGAGCGATGGCCGCCTCGGCGAGTTCCGACGGCGCGATGTCCCACAGGCTGACGCGTGCTCCCGATTCGAGCAGCCGCGCCCCGATCGCCCGCCCGATGCCGCCAGCGCCGCCGGTGACGATCGCGCGCTTGCCGGCGAGGTCGTAGCTGTTCATCGCCCGGCGGAAATCCGCTTAGAGGATCGCCGCGTGGACGAGGTTGCTCACCAGGTCGAGGCGCCGGCTATGCCACGGATCGGGCACGCGGTTGTTGCTGAGATAGGCGAAGGAGACGCCGCTCGCCGGATCGCCCCAGCAATACGAGCTGCCGACGCCGCCATGGCCGAACGTGCCGGGCGAGGCGAAGGCGCCGAGGCCGCGGATCGTCGGCGTGGTACCGCGCAGATGCGGCCCGAGCCCGCGATGCATCGGCATGCCCATATACTCGTCGACGCGGTCGCCAGTGTGGTTGCGAATGGCATAGGCGAGGGTGCGCGGCGACAAGAGGCGCGTGCCGTTGAGGGTGCCGCCGTTCAGCATCATCTGGTAGAGCGCCGCCATGCCGCGCGCCGTCGCATAGCCGCCGCCCCCGGGCACGCCGGCGCGCCGCCAGGCCAGCGAGTTGTTGGCGGCGAGCGGCTGGATGCCCCCCGGTACGTTGGCGCCGGAGGGTGTCGGCTCGTGCATGTCGGCGGCGCGGCTGGTCTCGTTCTGCGGCAGGCCGATGAAGATGTCGCGGGCAAGGCCGAGCGGCTCGATCACGCTCTCGCGGATGAATTCGCGGAAATCCTTGCCGGTGAGCGCCTCGATCAGCATCGCGGCGGTCCAGTGCGCGGCGCTTGGGTGATAGACGACGCGGCTGCCCGGCGTCCATTCGAGCGTGAAGTCGCACACCGTCCGGCGCAATTTTTCGTGGTCGTCCCACACTTCCTCCGGCACGACCGCATTGGGGAAGCCGCCCTGATGGGTGATCAGCTGCAGCACGGTGATGTCGCCTTTGCCGTGGCGCGCGAAGTCAGGCAGATGGTCGGCGATGCGGTCGGTGAAGCTGAAGGCGCCGCGCTCGGCGAGCACCCAAAGCGCCGTCGCCGTCACCACCTTGGTGTTGGAATAGAGCAGGAACAGGCTCTCGTTCTTCGCCGCCTTGCGCTCGGGCGCGGTGCACGCCGCGCCGAAGGCGCGCTCGAGGACGAGGCGGCCGCCGCGCGCCAGGGCGATCTGGCAGCCGGGATAATGCCCCGCCGCTATATGTCCCTCGATGAGGGCGACCAGCCGCTCGAGCGGCTCCTTGCGGAATTCGCTGGGGGCAAGGTCGTCGGCGGTGAGGGGGAAGCTGGGCATCGTTCGCTCCTGCTCTGGACCCTGTTTCGGCGCGCCGTCAGCGCGCGGGCGTCGCCGATCCTGGCACGGCGGTGCGGGCGTGCAAAGCCATCATGATGAGGGCGACGCCGCCGAACATCATGTTGATGCCAACGAGCAGCCCGATTGCCCAGGTCCCCGAGATTGGGAAACCGGCGAGGATCACCGCGGCGAGGAAGAGATCGACCACGCCGCTGACCAGCATCCAGCCCCAGCGCCCGCTGAGCTCGCGCTTGTGCTCGAGCGCGTACATGATGGTGGCGATGCCCTCGATGGCGAAGAAGGCGATGACGACCAGGGTGAGCGACAGGGCGCCGCTCGCCGGAAAGGCGATCAGCACGATGCCGGCGACGATGCCGAGGATGGCCGAGACGAGCGACCAGGCAAAGCCCGGTGCGTGGCGCATGCGGAATGTGGTGACCAGCCCGGTGATGCCGCTGATCAGAAAGAGCCAGCCGAGGAAGATCGCCACCGACAGCGTGGCGAGCGGCGGCACGATGATCGCCGCTGCGCCGAGGATGACGAGGATGATGCCCTCGACGAGGAAGACGCCCCAATGCTCGTGCAGCGTTTTCGCCACGACGCCTTGAAGCCGATCGATATCCGCCTGGTTCATCGACATGGCTGACCTCCCGGTTGCGGTGTCGGATCAATGCACCTATAGGGTGCGCCTGTTCCGTCCGGCGCGCAATCCCGTCACACTTGTGTCATGGGGGCCATGTCGCGGCGGCAATTGGTTGGGTGGCGCTTTGCGACTATTCTGCGCCCGTCGCCGTGCCGAGAGGATGCCCATGATGAAACCGATGATCTCAAGAATCGTCCGCCTGCGCGCCGCCGCGGCGGTGGTGCTCGCCGGCCTCTTGGTGACCGGCGTCGCCGTCGCATCGGAGCCCACCGACGTGGTCCAGCATTTCTACGACGCGCTCTTGCAGACCATGAAGAACGCCGAGACGCTCGGCTTCAAGGGGCGCTTCCAGACACTCGAGCCGGTGGTGCTCGCGACGTTCGACGTTCCCTTCATGACGCGGCTCTCGGTCGGGCCGTCTTGGGCGAAACTGTCGCCCGACGAGAAGCGGCGCGCGGCAAAGGCCTTCGCACGCTACATCACCAGCACCTACGCCAGCGAGTTCGACGGCTTCGCCGGCGAGCGCTTCGAGATACTCGGCGAGCAGCGCATCCCGCATGCGACGATGGTGCGCACGCATATCGTCAAACCGGACGGCGAGAAAGTCGCCATCAACTACGCGCTGCACGACAATGGCACGGCCTGGCAGATCCGTGACGTTTACCTCGCAGGGACGATCAGCGAGCTGGCGACGCGGCGCTCGGATTTCACCGCGACGCTGCGCAGCGGCGGCATCGAGGCGCTGATCGAGCGGTTGAACAGGAAGGCCGACGAGCTGGCCGCCAAATAGCATAAATCGGGGCAACAGCGACGCGGCGGGAGCGCAACCATGCAGGCGATCGAGACGCGGACGATGGGCAAGGTCACGCGGCGCCTCATCCCCTTTCTCATGCTGTGCTACTTCATCGCCTATCTCGACCGCGTCAATGTAGGCTTCGCCGGCGCGCCGATGAGCCGGGATCTCGGCCTGTCCTCCACCGCCTTCGGCGGTGCCGCCGGTATCTTCTTCATCGCCTATTTTTTCTTCGAGGTGCCGAGCAACCTCGCGCTCGACCGCTTCGGCGCGCGGAAATGGATCGCCCGCATAATGCTGAGCTGGGGCATCGTCTCAGCCGCCCAGGCCTTCGTCACCGGCGAGCTCAGCTTCACCATCGTCCGTCTGCTGCTCGGCATCGCCGAGGCCGGGTTCTTTCCCGGCATCATCTTCTATCTGACCCTGTGGTTTCCCTCCGCCTATCGCGCGCGCATCGTCGGCCTCTTCATGTTCGCCATACCGATCTCGACGGTGATCGGCGCGCCGATTTCCGGCCTAATCCTCGATCTCGAGGGCATCGCCGGGCTGCATGGGTGGCAGTGGATGTTCCTCCTCGAAGGCTTGCCCGCGCTGCTCATGGCCGTCGCCGTCTGGTTCTACCTCACCGACCGTCCGGGCGAGGCACGCTGGCTCGCCGCCGACGAGACGACATGGCTGCGGGCCCGACTCGATGCCGAGCGGCGCAACCGCGAGGCGCTCGTCCGCCTCTCCTGGCTGCAGTCGCTGCGCGATCCGCGCATCATCGCCTTCGGTTTCGTCTACATGGCGATCAACATTCCGCAATACGGGCTCAGCTTCTTCCTGCCGCAGATCGTCAAGGCGTTCGGCGGCATCGGCAATGTCGCCGCCGGCATCGTCACCGCGCTGCCCTATCTCGTCGGCGCGGTCGGCATGCTGCTCTGGGGGCGCCATTCCGACGCCACCGGCGAGCGCAAGTTTCACGTCGTCATTCCGCTCGTCGCTATCGTCATCGGCCTCTTCCTTGCTGCGGTGACGGCGGCGCCGGTTTTCAAGATGCTATGGATCTGCCTTGCCGGCTTCGGCTTCTTCGCCGTCCTGCCGGTGTTCTGGACGCTGCCGACGGCGCTGCTCAGCGGAACCGCCGCGGCGGCCGGCATCGCCGCCATCAACTCGATCGGCAATCTCGGCGGCTATTTCGGCCCGCAGATCTTCGGCCTGCTCAGGGACTGGAGCGGCGCCGACGAGGTCGGGCTGATCTTCCTCGCCGCCTGCGCCATCATCGGCATCGTCATCGTGCTGGTGCTCGGCCACAACCCGGCGCTCGAGCGCGCTCCCGAGTGAGCCCTCGAGCGAACCTGCGGGGCCGTGCTCGCGACGATTTTATCCCGCGACCGGCGAATATCGCGTCTAGTATGGCGGCGCCGGCGGGACCGGATCTCTCGCCAACAGGCCATTCAGCCCCATGCGCAACAGCCCCACGCAATACGGTTCGCTCGCCCGCTTCCTCCACTGGGCGATCGCCATTCTCATCATCGTGACGATCCCGATCGGCTTGACGATGATCCGCATCGGCGAGGGACCGCTGCAGAACCTGCTCTTCGTCATCCATGAATCGATCGGCCTGACCATCTTCGCCCTCGCCATCCTGCGTCTCGTCTGGCGCATCGTCGAGCCGCCGCCGCCGCTGCCGGCGAGCGTGCCGTCGAGGCGGGCGCTGCTCGCTCATCTCAACCACTGGCTGCTCTATCTCCTGCTCTTCCTGATGCCGGTGACCGGCTACCTCTCGGTCGTCGCCGGCGGCTACCCGCTCAATTTCTTCGCCCTCTTCGACGTGCCGCGGCTGGTCGCCAAGAACGAGAGCATGGGGAAATTCACCGAGAGCGCGCATCTGGCGCTGCAATACGCCGTCTACGCGCTCGTCCTCATCCATGTCGGCGCCGCGCTCCACCACCAGCTCGTCAAGCGCGACGGCGTATTGCGCCGCATGTGGCCGCGTCTGCGCACGGCCTCGATCGACTAGGCTCCGGCGCCGGTACGGCGATGAGCGGCTTCACCGCCGGGGTGATCCTTCGACTTCGTTGACCCTCATCCTGAGCGCAGCACGTCGTCGAAGGATGCGGTGCGGCGCGACGGTTTCGTCGCGTTACTGCGGCACCTCGCCGAGGACGGTGCAGCGGCGGATTACCCGCGCCTCGCGCGCCGTGTCGTAGCTCTCGGCCTTGTGCATCAGGCAGCGATTGTCCCACACCATGAAATCGCCCTTGCGCCAGCGATGGGTATAGATCCGCGCCGCGGCGACGATGCGTGCGTTGAGCGTCTCGATGAAGTCGCGCCCGGCCGCGTAGTCCATGCCAACGATGCTTTCGGCATGATCGCCGAGGAAGAGGCATTTGCGCCCGGTCTCGGGATGGGTGCGCACGATCGGATGGTCGACCGGCGGCACGGCGTCGCGCTGCGCCTCGGTCATCGGCGATTCGCCGTGCCGGCGGTTGCGCGAGAAATCGAGATTGTGCACCGCGCGCATCCCGGCGAGCGCGGCCTGCTCCGCCGGCGAGAGCGAGTCATAGGCCGAGTACATGTCGGCGAAGCCGGTGCCGCCGCTGCTCACCGGCACGATCTCGGCATAGAGCATGGTGGCCTGGCCGGTGACGCGCTGCCACGACCCGTCGGTGTGCCACGCCATCGTGCCGCGATCGGGATGCTCGCCGCGCGGCTTCCCCGCCGCGTCGAGATTGGAGAGGGTGTAGAGCTCGGGATAGGCGCCGGCGTGGTACTGGCTCATGACATGCACCTGCACCTCGCCGAAGCGGCGGGCGAAGGCGACCTGCGCCGCCGGCGGCAAATCCTGGTCGCGAAAGAGCAGCAGCTGATGCGCGAGGAAGGCGTCGTAGATGGCGGGGAAATTCGCCGCATCGACATCGGCGACGGCGAGATCGAGCACCTCGGCGCCGAGCCCGCCCTCGAGCGGTCTGAGCCGCAGCGCGGCGGTGGCATTCGTGGCAACCCGATCGCGACTGGCCTGCACCCGATATTCTCCGATGGAGCGGCGTTGCCCGCCGCTTCGCCCTGAGGCTAGTCCAGCGGGAAGCGCCGCGTCAAATCGGCGACAGGGCTGAGGGGGCGGTCACAAGCACCGCTTCGACGTCCAGCGATGACGCTCTACCATACCGGGCATTGTGCCCGCCGCGCGGCGAACCGCGGCGGATAAGCAATTCTTTACCTAGCGGCCCCATGCTGTCGATTGGATGGTTTGATGCCGCGCGCTGACGAGGTGGTCGATCGCGGTCATCGGGCCTCGGCGCTCGATAATCGGCCGACCGGCGCTGCCGTCGAGCCTCGGTTAATGGAATTCGTTGCGAGCGGCGCGGAGGATTGAACGGATGAAACAGGTCTCCCTCGCCAACTTGACCGTCCTCGTCGTCGACGACGATCCGGCGGTTCGCCGGCTTATCGGCACCATGTTGCGGCGGCTGGCGATCAAGCCGATCGACGCCGAGAACGGCGCCCAGGCCGTTCAGCTGTTTCGTGCAGCGCCGGCGATTTTCGATCTCGTCATATGCGACTGGAATATGCCGGGCATATCCGGCATCGATCTCTGCCAGCAGATTCGGGCCGAACGGCCCGAATTGCCCTTTCTGTTGGTCACCGGACGCGGCGATGTCGCATCGGTGAAGACGGCGCAGGCAAACCGTGTCTCCTCGTACATCCTCAAGCCATTCTCGCCCGCCGATCTGAAAGCCAAGATCGTCGCCGCCTTGGCGTGACGGTACGCCGTCGCGGCCGGATCATGCGCTAATACACCCCCGGAATCATCCGCGCCGAGCGCGCGCGATAGCGCTCGTATTCCGCGCCGAAATGCGCGTGGAGGAATCGTTCCTCGGCGCGGATGCGAGCGACGATCGGCGGGATGGTAAGCACCGCGATGATCACGCCGACAACCGAGCGGAAGGCGAGGCCCCAGCCCAGGGAGGCGATGAGCAGACCGAGATAGCTCGGATGGCGGATGATGCTGTAGATGCCGCCGGTGACCAGGCGATGGCCGGGCTGGATCGCCACCAGCCCGCTGAAGCGATGGCCAAGCACGAAGACCGGCCAGAGCCGCAGCACGCCGCCGAGGATCGAGAGCGCGACGCCGAGCCAGCGCACGGCATCGCCCCCTTGGTCGTTGGCGATGATCCAGAACCCGATGCGCTCGGTATAAGGCGGAAGATACGCGCCGAGCAGGCCGAGCACGGTGAGCGGCACCAGCACCCAG
>DATAQP010000169.1:0-2049 GCA_036264595.1 Allostellaceae bacterium | reverse complement strand
ACCGGCGTCGTGTAAAGCGTCAGGAACTGAGAGATGAGGAGCCCGCCGACGATGGCGATGCCGAGCGGCCGGCGAAGCTCTGCGCCGGTGCCGCTCTCGAAGGCGAGCGGCAAGGCGCCGAGGAGGGCCGCCATGGTCGTCATCATGATCGGGCGGAAGCGCAGCATGGCGGCGGCGAAGATCGCCTCCTCCGGCGGCATCCCCTCGCTGCGCTCGGCATCGAGGGCGAAGTCGATCATCATGATGGCGTTCTTCTTCACGATGCCGATCAAGAGGATGATGCCGATCAGCGAGATGATGGTCAGCTCATAGCCGCACAGCATGAGGGCGAGCAGCGCGCCGGCCCCTGCGGAGGGCAGGGTCGAGAGGATCGTCACCGGATGGATGTAGCTCTCGTAGAGCACGCCGAGCACGATATAGACGACGATGATGGCGGCGAGGATGAGCCAGGGCTCGCTCGCCAGCGAGGCGCGGAACTCGGCGGCACTGCCGGAGAAGCTCGCCGCCACCGTGTCGGGCAGGCCGATCGCCGCTTCGGCGCGCTGGATCGCCTCCAGCGCGGCGCCGAGCGAGGCCTCGCGGGTGACGTTGAAGGACAAGGTCACCGCCGGGAACATGCCGAGATGGTTGATCGAGAGCGGCGCGTTGAGCTGCTCGACCCGCGCGAGGGCGCTGAGCGGCACCTGCTGGCCGGTCGTCGACTTGACGTAGAGGCTGCCGAGCGCCGAGGGATCGAGCTGGAAACGCGGATCGACCTCGAGGATGACGCGATACTGGTTGAGCTGGGTGAAGATCGTCGACACCTGGCGCTGGCCGAAAGCGTCGTAGAGCGTGTCGTCGATCGCCTGCAGCGCGACACCGAAGCGGGCGGCATCGTCGCGGTTGATGCGCAAGGCGGCCTGCAGCCCTTCGCTCTGCTGATCGGTGGCGACGTCGCGCAATTCCGGCGCGCGGCGCAGCGCGGCGAGGAGGCGCGGCGCCCATTCCGCCAGCTCGACCGGATCGGCGTCCTGCAGCGTGTACTGGTACTGCGTACGGCTGATCCGGCTGTCGATCTGGACATCCTGCACCGACTGCATGAAGAGGGTGACGCCATGCACCTGGGCAAGCGCGCGGCGCAGCCGGCTGATTACGCTCTCGGCGCTCGATTCGCGGTCGCGCTTGGGCTTCAGATTGATGTAGAGCCGGCCGCTATTGCCCGCCGCGTTGACCGTGCCGGCGCCGACGAAGGAGCCGACGCTGGCGACGGCGGGATCGGCGAGGGCGATCTCGGCGACCTCGCGCTGGCGCGCCACCATCGCCGGAAACGAGATGTCCTGCGCCGCGTCGGTGACGCCGATGATGAGGCCAGTATCCTGCTGCGGCAGGAAGCCCTTGGGGACGATGACGTAGAGATAGAGCGTGGCGACCAGCGTCGCCGCGGTGACCAGCAGCGTCGTCGGGCGGTGACGCAGCACGAAGCGCAGCGAGCGGCGATAGAGATCGAGCAGGGCAGCGAAGCCGCGCTCGCTCGCCATGAAGAGCCGCCCCGGCGGCTTCTCGCTCTCGCGGCGGAGGAGCTGCGCGCACATCATCGGCGTCAGGGTCAACGAGACGAAGGCCGAGGCGATGACGGCGACGCTCAGCGTGATGGCGAACTCGCGGAACAACCGGCCGACGATGCCGCCCATGAAGAGCAGCGGAATGAAGACGGCGACCAGCGAGACGGTGAGCGAGACGATGGTGAAGCCGATCTGCTTGGCCCCCTTGATGGCGGCCGCGACAGGCGTCTCGCCGGTCTCGAGATGGCGCACGATGTTTTCGATCATGACGATGGCGTCGTCGACGACGAAGCCGGCGGCGATGGTAAGTGCCATCAGCGACAGGTTGTCGAGGCTGAAGCCGGCAAGCTGCATGACGCCGAAGGTGGCGACCAGCGACAGCGGCAGGGTGACGCTGGGGATCACCGTCGCCCAGAACTTGCGCAGGAAGAGAAAGATGACGAGAACGACCAGGGCGACGGTGAGGATCAGGGTGAACTGCACCTCGCGGATCGAGGCGCGGATCGTC
>DATAQP010000148.1:0-1599 GCA_036264595.1 Allostellaceae bacterium | reverse complement strand
CCTCGGTTGCACCCGGCCCTCAGCGAAGGCGGAGGCCGAGCAGGTAAGAGACGATGAGCGGGATGACCGATGCAGCGATCAGCAAGGTCGAGATCGCGTTCACTGCCGGAGTCACGCCCATGCGGACCATGCTGAAGACATAGACGGGAAGCGTCGTCGAGCCGGGGCCGGAGACGAAGTAGCTGACGACGACGTCGCCCAGGGAGCCGATGAAGGCGAGCATCGCGCCCGCGACGATGCCCGGCCAGATGAGCGGCAGGATGATGCGGCGAAAGCTTGCCCAGCGATTGGCGTAGAGATCGGCTGCCGCCTCGGCAAGCGCCGGGTCGAGCCCATCGAGACGGGCGCGGATCGGCAGATAGGCGACCGGGACGGCGAACACTGAATGCGCCAGCACCAGGCTGACGAGACCGAGCTGGATGCCGACCAATACGAAGAAGAGCAGGATGGCGATCGCCGCGACGATGTCAGGCACGATGAGGGGCAATCCGATCAGCGCTTCGACCGTGCCCTGGCCGCTAAAGCGCGTCCGCGCGGTGCCAAGCGCCGCCATCGTCGCGATGACCGTGCCGCTGACGGTCGCGATGGAGGCGATGATGAGGGAATTGCGCACGGCGCGCATCATGTCGCCATCCTTGACGATGACGCCATACCAGCGCGTCGAGAATCCCTCCCAGCGGGCGAGCGAGGAATCGCCGGCGCTGAAGGACAGAACGACGAGGACGATGATCGGCAAATAGAGATAGACGAGCACGGCATAGGCCGTCGCCTGCGTTCCCGGGAAGCGCCAGAGCTCCGTCGCCCGCATCACGGCACCCGCATCATGGCCGTGCCTTGACGCCGCCGCGATAGCGCAGGGCATGCGCCATGAGGGCGAGAAGAACGAGCGCCAGCAGCACGAAGGCAAGGGCGGCGCCGAACGGCCAATTGCGCGACTGGCCGAATTGCTGCTGGATGAGGCTGCCGATCATGAGCGATTTGCCGCCGCCGAGAATCTCCGGCGTGATGAAGGCGCCGAGCGCCGGCACGAAGACCAGGATGGCGCCGCCGATGATGCCTGGCATAGCGAGCGGCATGATCACCCGCCCGAGAGCGCGCCAGCGATCGGCGCCGAGATCGAAGGCCGCTTCGATGAGCCGGCGATCGATCTTCTCGAGGCTCACATAGATCGGCAGGATCATATAGGGGAGGAAGGAGTAGACGAGGCCGATCGCGGTCGCGAGCGGCGTATAGAGAATGCCGAGCGGCTGCGTCGTGACGCTGAGTTTCATCAGCGTCCAGTCGACGACGCCGCCATTGCGCAGCAGCAGGATCCAGGCGTAGCTGCGCACGAGGATGTTGGTCCAGAACGGCACCGTGACGACGAAGACGAGCAGGGTGCGCCGACTCGCCGGCTGGAACGCCATCCAGAGCGCCGTCGGAAAGCCGACGAGAAGGGTCAGCGCCGTTGTCATCGCGGCGAGCCCGAAGGAGCGCGCGAAGATCCGGATATAGTCGGTGTTGACGACGAGGCGGTCCATCAGGTCGCGCTCGAAGAGGAACTGTACGTAGGCGTCGAGTGTATGCTCGCTCCAGCTGACGCCGCCCGAGGGGCCGCGC
>DATAQP010000057.1:0-3368 GCA_036264595.1 Allostellaceae bacterium | reverse complement strand
GGGGACGGTCGGCTCGTCGCCGAATACGCCACCGAACGGCGAATCTTCGTCCCGATCAACGTCATCCCCAAGCGGGTGATCGCCGCCTTCCTCGCCGCCGAGGACAAGAATTTCTACTCGCATCCCGGCGTCGACGTGCCGTCGATCCTGCGCGCGGTTTTCACCAATTTCGAGCGTGTCGGCTCGAATCGCCGCCCGGTCGGCGCCTCGACGATCACCCAGCAGGTCGCCAAGAACTTCCTGTTAACCAACGAAGTCTCGCTCGAACGGAAGATCAAGGAGGCGCTGCTGGCGCTGCGTATCGAGCAAGTATTGTCGAAAGATCGCATTCTCGAGCTCTACCTCAACGAAATCTATCTTGGAGGCGGCGCCTATGGCGTGGCGGCGGCGGCGATCAATTACTTCAACAAGTCGCTTGACGAGCTGACGGTCGAGGAGGCCGCCTTTCTCGGAGCCTTGCCCAAGGCGCCGAACAATTATAATCCCCAGCGCTTCCCCGAGGCCGCCAAGGTCCGGCGCGATTGGGTGATCACCCGCATGCGCGAGGATGGCTACATCACGCCGGTGCAGGAGACCGCCGCCATCGCGGCGCCGATCGTCACCCGCCATCGCGATGAGGCCGAGCTGGTATCCGCCCCTTATTTCGCCGAGGAGGTGCGGCGCGAGCTGCTGCAGCGTTATGGCGAGAAGGGACTCTACCAAGCCGGGCTGTCAGTGCGCACCAGCCTCGACCCGAAGCTGCAGGCGATCGCCGAGCGCAGCCTGCGCGACGGCCTCATCGCCTATGACCGGCGGCATGGCTGGCGCGGCGCGCTCGGCCATATCGACGCGCCGGTGCAGAACTGGTCGGACAAACTGGCGGCGATCGCGCCGCCGGCCGGGACCGGCGAATGGCGGCTCGCCGCCGTGCTGGCGACTGACGGCGAAGGCGCGTCAATCGGCCTAGCCGGCGGCGCGCAGGGGCGCGTTCCCTTCACCGAGCTGCGCTGGGCCCGCCCCGAGCTGCCGGACCAGCATGTCGGGCCGCTGCCGAAACTTGCTGTCGACGTCGTCAAGCCGGGCGATGTCGTGCTGGTCGAGAAGCTCGCCGGCGAAGCGAAGCAGCCGCTCTATGGGTTGCGCCAGATTCCCGAGGTATCGGGGGCCATTATCTCGATGGATCCACATACCGGCCGCGTCCTCGCCATGGCGGGCGGCTACAGCTACGAGATGAGCCAGTTCAACCGCGCGACGCAGGCCAAGCGCCAGCCCGGCTCGGCATTCAAGCCCTTCGTCTATCTGACGGCGCTGGAGAACGGCTTCACGCCGTCGACGCTGATCCTCGACGCGCCCTTCGTCGCTGATCAGGGACCCGGCCTGCCGAAATGGAAGCCGACGAACTACAACACGACCTCGTTCAACGGGCCGACGCCGTTGCGCGTCGGCGTCGAGCAGTCGAAGAACATGATGACCGCGCGGCTCGGCGCCGTCGTCGGCCTCGACAAGGTGGCGCAGACGGTCGAGACCTTCGGCATCCTCGATCACATGCCGCTGCAATACGCCATGCTGCTGGGTGCCGGCGAGACGACGCCGCTGCGCCTCGCCACCGCCTATGCCATGCTGGTCAATGGCGGCAAGCGCGTCACGCCGAGCTTCATCGATCGCGTGCAGGACCGCGAAGGCAAGACCATCGCCCGCGCCGACACGCGCAGCTGCGAGGGCTGCAGCGAGGTCGAGTGGGAGCATCAGGCCCCGCCACAACTGCCCGACACGCGCGAGACTGTCGTCGATGCGGCGAGCGCCTATCAGATCGTCTCGATCCTGCAGGGCGTCGTCGAGCGCGGCACCGGGCGCAGCATCCTCAGCGTCGGCAAGCCGCTCGCCGGCAAGACCGGCACGACGAACGACTATCACGACAACTGGTTCATGGGCTTCTCGCCCGATCTCGTCGCCGGCGTCTATGTTGGCTTTGACAGCTCGCACAGCCTCGGCGAGCACGAGGAAGGCGCCCATAACGCGGCGCCGATCTTCCGCGACTTCATGGCTGCGGCGCTCAAGGACAAGCCGGCGACCGCCTTCCGCATTCCGCCCGGCATCCGCCTGGTGCGGGTTAACGCCGCCACTGGGCAGCCGGCCCGCTCGGGCGACCGCACCGTCATCTACGAAGCCTTCAAGCCGGGAACCGAACCCAATGGCGACAGCATGGTCGTCAGCGGCGAAGGACTGGCCGAACCGGGCGCGGCTGCGATGCCGACTGGCGCTCCGAGCGGCGGTGGCTCATATTCCGTGCCGGCGACCGGCACCGGCGGTCTCTACTAGCGTATCCGCCGTCCACGCATGCCAAGGGGAGTTTGATGCGCGCTGAAATTCTAGCAGTGGCCGAGGCGATCCGCGCCTCGCTCGCCCTGCTAAGGAGGCATCTTTGACTGGGACAACGCGACGCGCCGTCTCGACGAGCTGAACGCTCAAGCGGAAAATCCGAATCTCTGGGAGAAGCCGGCGCTCGCGCAGGCGCTGCTGCGCGAGCGCAACAAGCTCGATCGCGCGATCGGCGGTTATCGCCAGGTCGCCCGCGAGCTCGACGAGCAGCTCGAGCTCATCGAGCTCGGCGAGGCAGAGGGCGATTCCGGCATCGTCGCCGAAGCCGAGGGCAAGCTCGAGGCGCTGCGCGCCGAGGTTGCCAAGCGCGAGCTCGAGAGCCTGCTCTCGGGCGAGGCCGACGCCAACGACTGCTACCTTGAGGTCCATGCTGGCGCCGGCGGAACCGAGGCGCAGGACTGGGCCGAGATGCTGCTGCGCATGTATGTGCGCTGGGCCGAGGCGCATGGCTACAAGACGGAATGGCTCGAGGAGAGCGGCGGCGAAGAGGCCGGCATCAAATCGGCGACGGTCAAGATCGTCGGCGAGAACGCCTATGGCTGGCTCAAGACCGAGAGCGGCGTGCACCGCCTGGTGCGCATCTCGCCCTTCGACTCGAACGCCAGGCGGCACACCAGTTTCGCCTCGGCCTGGGTCTCGCCTGTGATCGACGATACAATCGAGATCGAGATCCTGGACAAGGACGTGCGCACCGACACCTACCGCTCCTCCGGTGCCGGCGGGCAGCACGTCAACAAGACCGACAGCGCCGTCCGGCTGACCCATATCCCGACCGGCATCGCCGTCGCGGTACAGAGCGAACGCTCGCAGCATCAAAACCGGGCGCAGGCGTGGTCGATGCTGCGCGCGCGGCTCTACGAGCTCGAGCTGCAGAAGCGCGAGGCAGCGGCCGACGCCCTGAACGCGACCAAGACCGATATCGGCTGGGGCCACCAGATCCGCTCCTACGTCTTGCAGCCCTACCAGATGGTCAAGGATCTGCGGACCGGCCATGTCTCGGGCACGCCGAG
>DATAQP010000582.1:0-1612 GCA_036264595.1 Allostellaceae bacterium | reverse complement strand
CCCTCAAACACATGGCCCACAACCTGATCCGAAAAGCCCCAGGCAAGGACTCACTGCGTCTCCGGCGCAAAGTCGCCGCCTGGGACGACGACTTCCTCGCAAGCCTTATCGCCAAATGATCGCTTCACCCGATTCCCCTGGCTCGTCGCCTTATGCTTATTAAATAGGCGATTTCATTCGGTCAGGGCGACAACTCGCTCAATTAGACGCCATCCGCCTACCCGGACGCGAGTTCGCCGGCTTGGATGGAGCGGAAAAATGGCATCGCCCGGCTTGGCACGATTCTTGTGTTGCCGAGGTCGCTCGTCGCGCGTGCGCTCGCTCGCGCCGGGCGGACTGCGCCGCTCGCCACGCCTTGGAGGACCCGAATGCGTTTGACCCCATCTCGTTCACTGCGTTTGGCCGCCTTGGCCGCCACGCTCGGCGGCCTGGCGACCGCCGCATCGGCGCTGGCCCAGACGGCCGCCGAGACCGCGGCGCCGGCTGCCGCCGCGGCGGCAGCAGCGCCCGTCAAGATCGACAGCGGTGACACCGCCTGGATGCTGACCTCGACGGCGCTCGTGCTGATGATGACGATCCCCGGCCTGGCGCTGTTCTACGGCGGCATGGTGCGCAAGATGAACGTGCTGGCGACGGTCATGCAGAGCTTCGCCATCACCTGCCTGGTGACGGTGCTCTGGGCGACCGTCGGCTACAGCCTGGCCTTCACCGAAGTCACGCCCTTCATCGGCGGGCTCAGCCGCTTCATGCTGGCCGGCATGACGACCGACGCGATCAACGATCTCGCCAAGACGATCCCCGAATCGGTCTACATGTCGTTCCAGATGACCTTCGCGATCATCACCCCGGCGCTTATCTGTGGCGCCTTCGCCGATCGCATGAAATTCTCGGCGATGCTGTGGTTCATGGGGCTGTGGAGCCTGCTCGTCTACGCCCCGATCGCCCATTGGGTGTGGGGCCCGGGCGGCTTCCTCGGCGATGCCGGCGTGCTCGATTTCGCCGGCGGCACCGTCGTCCATATCAATGCCGGCGTCGCCGGGCTGGTCTGCGCCCTGGTGATGGGCAAGCGCAAGGGCTACGGCACCGAGATGTTCGCGCCGCACAATTTGGTGCTCAGCGTCATCGGCGCCTCGCTGCTCTGGGTCGGCTGGTTCGGCTTCAACGCCGGCTCGGCGACCACGGCGGGCGGCGGCGCCGGCATGGCGATGGCGGTGACGCAGATCGCCACCGCGACCGCGGCGCTGACCTGGATGTTCGTCGAGTGGATGGCGCGCGGCAAGCCGTCGGTGCTTGGCATCATCTCGGGTGCGGTTGCCGGCCTCGTCGCCATCACCCCAGCCTCCGGCTTCGTCGATCCGCGCGGCGCGCTGGTCATCGGCATCGCCGCCGGCATTGCCTGCTACTGGGGCGCCACGGGCCTCAAGCACATGTTCGGCTATGACGACAGCCTCGACGCCTTCGGCGTCCATGGCGTCGGCGGGGCGGTCGGCGCGCTGCTCACCGGCGTATTCGCCGTCGCCGCGGTCGGCGGCGAGGGCAAAGGCGGGCTGATCGACGGCAACGCCCACCAGGTGATCACCCAGCTCTATGGCATCGGCGTCACCGCCGGCTA
>DATAQP010000568.1:0-2870 GCA_036264595.1 Allostellaceae bacterium | reverse complement strand
ATCGCCGGTCATGCGCTGCTGCGCAGCTGCTGCGACTATGATCCAGCACGCATGCGCAGCCTGACGCTGCGCTTCTCCGCGCCGGTCTTTCCCGGTGAGACGCTGCGCACCGAGATGTGGCGTGACGGGGCAGTCGTCGCGTTCCGCACGCGCGCGGTCGAGCGCGACATCGTCGTGCTCAACAACGGCCGGATGGAAATCGCCGAACCGTCCTAGACGCCGCAGGCGCGGCGCAGGCTGGCGGCGACGCGGCCGGCAGTCTTGCCGTCCCACAATTCGGGGCGAACCCCGTGCGGCCAGTTGCCGGCGAGCACCGCGGCGACCGAGCCGCCGAGATCGCTCGGCGAGACCAGCCGGTTGGTGCCCTGGGTAGTGGTGATCGGCCGCTCCGTCGTCTCACGTAGGGTGAGGCAGGGAATGTCGAGATAGGTCGTCTCTTCCTGGACGCCGCCGGAATCGGTGATGACGAGGCGGGACTTGCCGACCAGCGCCATGAACTTGATGTAGCCCATCGGCTCGACGATGGTGATGCCCGGCGCCGCCAGGATCTGCGGCAGCAGCCCGAATGTCTCGAGCTGCTTGCGGGTGCGCGGGTGGATGGCGAAGACGAGGCGCAGCGATGCGGCGACGCGGGAGATCTCGCCGATGATGCGCGTCAGCACCGCCTGATTGTCGACATTGGCCGGGCGATGCAGCGTGACGATGCCGAATTCGCCTTTGGTGAGGCCGAGCTCGTCGGCCACCGGGTCGGCATCGATGCGGTGACGCACCAGCTCGTAGGAATCGATCATGATGTTGCCGACGCGCACGATGCGCTCCGGCGCAACACCCTCGGCGCGCAGATTCTCGTCGGCATCGGGCGACGGGGTCCAGAGGAGATCGGCGATCGCGTCGGTGACCAGCCGGTTGATCTCCTCGGGCATGGTGCGGTCACGGCTGCGCAAGCCCGCTTCGAGATGCGCCAGGGGCAGGCACAATTTCTTTGCCACCAGGCCGCAGGCCAGGGTTGAGTTGACGTCGCCAACGACGACCACCCAATCGGGCGCGCTGCGAAGACAGAGCCGCTCATAGGCGATCATCACCGCACCGGTCTGCTCGGCATGGCTGCCGCTGCCGATCTCGAGATTGTAGTCGGGCTTGGGCAGAGCGAGATCGGCGAAGAACGCATCCGACATATTGGCGTCGTAATGCTGCCCGGTATGCACGATGACCGGCGCCGCCCAGTCGCGCGCAGCGGCGAGCGCATGGTAGAGCGGCGCGATCTTCATGAAATTCGGCCGCGCCGCCGCGATGAGATGAATGACCTTGCCTGCCATTACTTGCGCTCTTCACAGGCTCCAATAGGCGATGCCGGCGGGAACCGATGCGCGGTCGATCACCGATTTGACGTCGATGAGGACGCCGCCCGGCGCCAGCGTGGCCAGCGCGGCGGCGAAGCCGTCGGCGCGGAATTCGCGATGCGGCACGGCGAGCACCAGTCCGTCGAGATCGCGCAGCGCCGATAGCGGGCGGAGCTCGAGCCCGTATTCGTGCTTTGCCTCTCCGGCGTCGGCGAGAGGATCGTGGACTAACGCCTCGATGCCGAAGGCGCGCAATTCGGCGACGATGTCGGGCACCCGGCTGTTGCGCAGATCCGGCACGTCCTCCTTGAAGGCGAGGCCGAGAATGCCGATCCGCGTGTTCTTCACGCGATGATCGGTGGCGATCAGCATCTTCACCAGGCGCTGTGCGATATAGGCGCCCATGCCGTCGTTGATGCGCCGCCCGGCGAGGATCACCTGCGGATGGTAGCCGACCGATTCCGCCTTGGCGGTCAGGTAATAGGGGTCGACGCCGATGCAATGCCCGCCGACCAGCCCCGGCGTAAAGGGCAGGAAGTTCCACTTGGTGCCGGCCGCCCTCAGCACCTCCATCGTCGGGATGCCGAGCCGGTCGAAGATGATCGCCAGCTCGTTCATGAGCGCGATGTTGAGGTCGCGCTGGGTGTTCTCGATGACCTTGGCCGCCTCGGCGACCTCGATCGACGAGGCGCGGTGCAGCCCGGCCGTGACGATCTTGCCATAGACCGCGGCGACGCGCTCCAGCGTCTCGTCATCCTCGCCGGCGACGATCTTGGTGATCGTCTCGAGGCGGTGCTGACGGTCGCCTGGGTTGATGCGCTCGGGCGAGTAGCCAAGCCTGAAATCGACGCCCTGGCGCAGCCCCGAGGCTTTTTCCAGCGCCGGTCCGCAGAACTCGCGAGTGAGGCCGGGATAGACTGTCGATTCGAAGACCACGACGGCACCAGGCCGCAAGGCCGGACCGATCAGGCGGCAGGCGCTGAGGAGCGGTGCGAGATCCGGACGGCGATCGTTATCGATGGGCGTCGGCACGGTGACGACGAAGAAGCTCGCCGCCGCCAGCTCCTTCGCATCGCCAGTGAAGCGCAGCGTCGAGCTCTTGATATCGGCTGGCATCACCTCGCCCGTCCAATCCTCGCCGCATTGCAGCGTCGCGATCCGCCGCTCGGCGACATCGAAGCCGATGACGGGCTCGAAATGGCGCGCGAGCGCGAGCGCTACCGGCAGTCCGACATAACCGAGCCCGACGACCGCGAAACCCCGTTCCACTGCAAGTCCCTCCAGTTTCAGCAACGATTAAGAAGAGACGTTGAAAATGCCGTTGCCAAAGCGGATTTCGCCGTGAAAGGCCGAAAGTTTTCAAGGATCGTCAGAGTACGCTCCAACGGATGGCGGAGCCAAATCATCGCAGCGCTGCAACGATCGGGCCCAATTCCTGGATTTCACCGTGAAAGTCAAGTTCTGCGCTTTCTCTAAAGAGACCATTCGCACAGTAGTTGCGCAATGGTGGCTCTCACGAGACGCCGGCTA
>DATAQP010000541.1:0-6151 GCA_036264595.1 Allostellaceae bacterium | reverse complement strand
GCGCTGCTGCTGCCCGCCCGACATGCTGCGCGGGAAGCGCTCGGTAAAAGCCGCGAGCCCGACCAGCGCCAGCGCCTCGGCGACGCGGCGATCCCGCTCGGCCCGCTTCACGCCCTGCATCTCGAGGCCGAAGGCGACATTCTCCGCCGCGTTCATATGCGGGAAAAGGGCGTAACTCTGGAAGACGATGCCGAGGCCCCGCTTCGCCGGCTTCGTCGCCAGGAGATCGGTGCCGTCGAGCGTGATCGCGCCAGCGTTCGGCTCGACGAAGCCGGCGATCATCTGCAGCGTCGTCGTCTTGCCGCAGCCCGACGGACCGAGCAGGGAGATGAACTCGCCCTTCTCGACGGTCAGCGAGAGCCGATCGACGGCAGCGGTTGCGCCGTAATGCTTCGTCAGGCGGTCGAGAACCAGAAAGCTCATGCCGACAAGGCTGGCCTCAGCGCTCGATCTCGCGGGTCCAGCGCTTGTTCCATTCCTCGCGCCTCTCGTTGACGGTGTCCCAGTCGATGACCTGGAGCTTGCCCATCTGCTCGGGCCCATAGGGGATGCCTTCGCGCTTCGCCGGTGGCAGCTCGACGGATTTGTTGACCGGGCCGAGCCCGGCGCCTTCGGCCAGCACGGTCTGCACTTCCGGGCTCACCAGATACTGCAGGAAGGCTTGCGCCTCCGGCTTGCCGGCACCGCCGGCGACCGGGCAGGCGGCGACGCCGAGCGCGATGCCGCCCTCCTTCGGATAGACGAAGGCGGCGGGAAAGCCGGTATCGGCGAGGGCCTTGGCACGCCCCGATCCCCATACGGCGATCACCGCCTGGCCGCTCTGGAAGAGCTCGGTCATCTTGCCGGGTGACGGCTCGTAGACCAGCACGTTGGGGCCGACCTCGTCCTTGAACGCCTTGAAGCCGGGCTCGATGTTCTTCTCGCCGCCGCCGCCGAGCTTGGCGAACTCGACGAGCGCATGCAGCCCATAGCTATTGTTGAGCGGCGGAATGACCAGCTTCTTCTTGAACTTGGCATCCTTGAGGTCGTTCCACGAGCCCGGCGTCGCCCACTTGTTCTCGTCGAAGACCTTCTTGTTGTAAATGATGCCGGTGCCGTTCATGCCGATCATCAACGCCTTGCCCGACGGCACCTTGGCGAGATCGTAGAGCGCGTCATAGACCGGCGCCTGGGCGAGCGGCGCGCAGAAGCCGAGCGCCACGGCCTGGTACATCGGGCCGTCGTCGAGGATGGCGACGTCGATCTGCTGGTTGCCCTTCTGGGCCTGCAGGCGGGCGAGATTGTCGGTCGAGTTGCCTGCGACGAACTCGATCTTGACGCCGTTCTTCTGCTCGAAGGGCGGAAACACCTCCTTGCGCATGGTCTGCTCGAAGGAGCCGCCATAGGCGGCGACGTACAAGGTCTTCTGAGCCTCGGCCGTACCGGCAAGCGACGCCGTCAACACCAGCGCCGTCGCCGCCAGCGCAATTCCTCTGATCCCCATCTGCTCGCCCCTCCAGCAAATCCCCCGATGAGAAATCGTTGCATCGCCGCCGATTGACGTCAAATGCAATTCCTCGTCAATCCCATGCCCAATTGTTATATTGTCTCATGCTCAATCCGCGCCAGCTCGAGGCCTTCCGTGCCGTCATGCTGACCGGGAGCATGAGCTTGGCGGCGGAGATGATCGGCGTGACGCAGCCGGCGATGAGCCGGCTCATCCGCGATCTGCAGCGCTCGCTCGACCTCCGCCTCTTCGAGAAGCGCGGCGCCCGGCTCGTGCCGACCGGCGAGGCGCATTCGCTTTACCGCGAGGTCGAGCGCTCCTTCGTTGGCCTCGACCGCATCGCCCAGGCGGCGGTGGAGCTGCGCCAGAGACGGGCAGGGGCCTTGCGGGTCGCTGCCCTGCCGGCCCTCGCCAACGGTTTCCTGCCGCGCTTCATGGGCGCTTTCCTTGCGGCGCGGCCGAAGCTCGACCTCGCGCTTTTCGGCTTCACCTCGCGCGCGGTGCTCGACTGGGTGGTCTCAGGGCAATGCGATCTCGGCATGGCCGAGATCCCCATCGAGCACCCGACGGTCCAGCTCGAGACGCTGCCCGCGGTACGCGCCGTGGCCGTCGTGCCGCAGGGTCATCGTCTGGAGCGCAAGCGTGAGCTCGCGCCCTATGATTTCGCCGGCCAGTCCTTCATCTCGCTCGGCCAATCGACCTTGCTGCGCTTTCGCATCGATGCCGTCTTCGCCGATGCCGGGATCGCCCGCCAGCTGCGCATCGAGACGCCGCTCTCGATGATCGCCTGCGCGCTCGCCGCCTCGGGTGCCGGGCTCGCCATCGTCGATCCCTTCACCGCCCGCGAGTTCGACGGTCGCGGGATCGTCGTGCGTCCCTTCACGCCGCGCATCGAGGTCGAGTTCGGCATCCTCTATTCGACCCAGTTCGCGCTGTCCGGCCTGGCGCGCGAGCTCATCGAGGAATTCAGCGCCGCGGTCGGCGGCTTCGCCGAACGGCAATGAATGCCGACCCCTGCCGACGCTTAGAAGATCGCTTGCGCGATAGCGCGCTGGGCTGCCCAGACTCTTCCCGGCCACTGCCGGAGATTGCTGATGCGCCGTAGCCTCGTTCTGCTACTCCTTATGCTTACCGTGCCCCTGGGCACCGGATTCGCCGCCGAGCGCTCCCGGCCGCGCGCGACGCCGGCGCCGGCACCGCCGGGTCGCTGCCCACAGAATTATCACAGGAATTCGCCGTTCGGTGCGGCAGTTTAGGCCAACACGCACCAGCAACCTGAGTGGCGGCCGGCGCGCGTGCGGCAATTTGCGCCAACGGATGGGCGGCACATTTTGACCGCGCCGAGCGTCAACCTAGCTGGGAGGACAGCCCGCGCTCCTGCCGACGATGCCAGCCTGAACCTGAAAGGGGATCATGAAGATCGCGCAAGTTTCGCCGCTGATGGAAGCGGTGCCTCCCAAGCTTTACGGCGGTACGGAGCGTATCGTCGCCTATCTCGCCGACGAGCTGGCCAGCATGGGCCATGACGTCACCTTGTTCGCCAGCGGCGATAGCGTGACGAAAGCCCGGCTCGAGGCGGTCTGGCCGCGTGCCCTGCGCCTCGACACGACAATTCGCGACTGTTTGGCGCCGCATCTCATCATGTTGCAGACGATCGCCGAGCGCGCCGAGGAGTTCGACATCATCCATTCCCATGTCGACTATCTCGGCTACCCGATCTTCCAGCGCCTCGATGTTCCCTTTGTCACCACGCTGCATGGCCGGCTCGACCTTCCCGAGCTCAGTCCCGTCTACACGGTGTTCGACGAGGTTCCCGTCGTCTCCATCTCGGACTCGCAGCGCGAGCCGTTGCCGCATGCGAACTATGTCGCGACGGTTCTTCATGGCCTTCCGGAACGCCTGCTCCTGCCGAGCTTCGGCACCGGCGGGTATCTCGCCTTCATCGGCCGCATCTCGCCTGAGAAAGCGCCCGACGCTGCAATCCGCATCGCTGCGCAGGCCGGCATGAAGCTCAAGATCGCCGCCAAGGTCGACGCCGTCGACCGCGAGTATTTCACGACGAGAATCGAGCCACTGATCAAGGGACCCGACATCGAGTATATCGGCGAGATCAGCGATGCCGAGAAAGGCGACTTCCTCGGCAATGCCGCAGGCCTCATCTTCCCGATCGCATGGCGCGAGCCATTCGGCCTCGCCATGATCGAGGCGATGGCTTGCGGGACGCCGGTCATCGCCTTCCGCCGCGGCTCGGTGCCCGAGGTGATCGATGACGGCGTCACCGGTTTCATCGTCGAGGACGAGGCGCAGGCAGCGGCGGCGGCGCAGCGTCTTCATCGCCTCGATCGTGCTCGGGTGCGACGCGTCTTCGAGGAGCGCTTTACCGCGCGGCGGATGACCGAGGACTATCTCAATATCTACCGACGGTTGATCGCCCGCGAGCAGCCCTTGCGCCAAGCGGTCTGAGCGGATGCTGGCGCACGCGGGCGACGGGGATGAAACTGCTGTCTCGCCGTTCTACATTCCGTCGACCGGCGCGATCGCGACGCGACATTCGCATGTGCTCAAGCAGGGCGACACTTTCGCCGTGCTCGATCCGTTCGGCGATTCTCAGGCGACCGGACCCACCCTCGAAGGCCTGTTCTTCGAGGACACGCGCTATCTCGCGCGCCTCGCGCTGACGGTCGACGGGCTGCGCCCGCTGCTGCTGTCCTCGACAGTGACCGAGGACAACGCGATGCTGTCCACCGATCTGACCAATCCCGATCTGGTCGAGGATGGAAGGCTGCGGCTGCCGCGCGATACGGTGCATATCCTGCGCAGCACCGTGCTCGGCGACGATGCGCTGTTTCAAGTGCTGGAGCTTCTGAATTACGGGGCGACGCCGACATGGTTTCGCCTCGGGCTCCAATTCGATGCAGACTTCGCCGACATGTTCGAGGTCCGGGGTGCGGTCCGCCCGCGACGCGGCACCCGACTGGCCGATGAGCAGCATGCGGCGGGCCCGGTTCTCGCCTATCGCGGGCTCGACGGCGTGGTGCGGCGGACCTCCTTCGAGTTCGGGCCGCCGCCGCTGACGATCGGACCGCGTGTCGTGCAATGGACGATCGAGCTGCCGCCGGGCGGTACACAGACGATCCGCCTGGCGATGCGTTGCGCCCGGGACGATCACGCGCCGCGCGCGCAATCCTACGAGGCGAGCGTCGCCGCCGCGGCGACGCGGGTTGCCGACCGCCAGGCGCGCGCCACCGACATCTATACCGGCAACGAGACGTTCAACGACTGGCTCAACCGCTCGCGCGCCGATCTCGACATGCTGGTGACCAAGACACCGAACGGCCTCTATGCCTATGCCGGCATTCCCTGGTTCTCGACCGCCTTCGGCCGCGACGGTATCATCACCGCGCTCGAATGTCTCTGGGTCGACCCCGAGCTGGCCGCCGGCACGCTTCGCTTCCTCGCCGCCAATCAGGCGACGACGCTCGACCCCAAGGCCGATGCCGAGCCGGGCAAGATCCTGCACGAGACCCGCAAGAGCGAGATGGCGGCGCTCGGCGAGGTACCCTTCGCGCGCTATTACGGCAGCATCGATTCGACGCCACTCTTCATCATGCTCGCAGCAGCGTACTACGCGCGGACCGGCGATCTCGATCTCGTGCGCGCGCTCTGGCCCAACATCGAGGCCGCGCTCGCCTGGATGAGCGAGTTCGGCGACATCGATGGCGACGGCTTCCTCGAGTACAGCCGGCAATCGGTCAACGGGTTGGTCAACCAGGGCTGGAAGGACAGTGCCGACTCGATCTTCCATGCAGATGGGAGCCTGGCCGAGGCGCCGATCGCCCTGGCCGAGGTCCAGGCCTATGCCCATGCCGCCTATCGCGGCGCGGCCGCCCTGGCGACGGCGCTCGGCGAGGCGCCGCGCGCCCGGGTCTTGCGCGAGACGGCCGAGCGCCTGCGGCAGCGTTTCGAGTCGGCGTTCTGGATCGAGGCGCTCGGCAGCTATGCGCTCGCCCTTGACGGCGACAAGCGGCCTTGTCGGGTTCGCGCCTCGAACGCCGGCCACGTGCTGCTCGGCGGCCTCGCCGGCCCGCAACGCGCCACGCGCGTCGCGGAGACGCTGATGGACGACGATTTCTTCTCGCGCTGGGGCATCCGCACCATCGCCAGAGGGGAGGCGCGCTACAATCCGCTCTCCTATCATAACGGCTCGGTCTGGCCGCACGACAACGGGCTCATCGCGATGGGCTTTGCCCGCTACGGGATGAAACAGCCCCTGATGCGTCTGCTGACCGGCATGTTCGATGCGGCGCTTTTTCTCGATCTGCGGCGCCTGCCGGAACTGTTCTGCGGCTTCGCGCGGCGCCCGGGATCCGGACCGACTGCTTATCCGGTGGCGTGCAGTCCCCAGGCCTGGTCGTCGGGCGCGGTGTTCGCGATGTTGGGGGCAACGCTCGGTATCTCCTTCGAGCCGCAGGCGCGCCAGATCCGCTTCGCGCGGCCGGCGCTGCCGCCCTGGTTGACCGAGGTGACGCTGACCAACCTGCGGCTCGGCGAGGCCTCCGCCGATCTCGTGCTGCGACGCAGCCAAGACAGTGTCGCCCTCCATGTTCTCGGCCGTCGCGGCGATGTCGATATCGTGCTGACTGCATGAGAAATGTCCGGCCGCGG
>DATAQP010000069.1:0-11461 GCA_036264595.1 Allostellaceae bacterium | reverse complement strand
TCATGTATCTCGGCCGCATCGTCGAGGAGACTGACACCGAGACGCTGTTCGCCGCCGCCAATCACCCCTACACGCAGGCGCTGCTCGCCGAGGTGCCGCGGCTGGATCAGCGACACAAGAGGTTCACCGCGCTCAAGGGCGAGATTCCCTCGCCGCTCGCCCCGCCGCCGGGCTGTCACTTCCACCCGCGCTGCCCGCATGCCCTGGCGCGCTGCCGCGTCGAGGCGCCGGCCTTGCGCGAGATCGCGCCCGGTCATCTTTCGGCCTGCCACCTCAACGATCGGATGTGATCCTCATGACCGTGCCCGCGCCCATCGTCGTCCCCGGCATCATCTTCCGCCGCGATCCCGTCGCGTCGGAAGTCCCGCTGGTCTTCGACTCGCCGCATAGCGGCACCGAATATCCCGCGGATTTCGACTATGCCTGCCCGCTCGACATCCTGCGCACCAACGAGGACACGCATATCGACGATCTCTACGGCGGCGCGCCCGAGCACGGCGCGACGCTGCTCGGCGCGCTCTTCCCGCGCTCCTATCTCGACGTCAACCGCGATGTCGGCGACATCGACGAGACGCTGCTCGATGCGCCCTGGCCCCACAAGCTCAATCCCGGCGAGAAGACCCGTCTCGGCATGGGGCTGGTTCGCCGCTTCACCAAACCCAACCTGCCGGTCTATGCGCGCAAGCTCTCGGTCGCCGAGATGGAGCGGCGCATCGAGCGCTGCTACCGTCCCTATCACGCGGCGCTGCAGGGCATCTGCGACCGGCTGCACGGCAAGTTCGGCGCAGTATGGCTGATCAACTGCCACTCGATGCCGGCGCGCGGCAACGCCATGTCGAGCGACGGGCCGAACGCGCTGCGCGCCGATTTCGTCCTCGGCGACCGCGACGGCACGACCTGCACGCCCGAGCTCACCGATTTCGTCACGAGACTGCTCGTCGGGCGCGGCTACAGCGTCAAGGTCAACGACCCCTACAAGGGCGTCGAGATCGTCCGCCGCCACGGCATCCCGGCGCAGGGCCGCCACGCCCTGCAGATCGAGATCAACCGCACGCTCTACATGGACGAGAACACACTGGCGCCGAACGATCACTACCCGACGCTCAAGGCCGATCTCGACCACCTCATCGCCGGTCTGGCGAGCATCACCGGCGCAACGCGCGTTCAGGAGTGACGGCGTTGGACGGTCACCATGCGTCCTTCGAGACGCCGCTTTCAGCGGCTCCTCAGGATGAGGAGAGTTTGGGACTGCCACGAGCGATCGACCTCATCCTGAGGAGCGCTCGCAGAGCGCGTCTCGAAGGACGCAGGATCGAAATTCGGTCCCCGACCTCAGGCCAGGAACTGCTCCTTGAAGACGCGCTCGTCGAGATTGTATTCGGGATCGAAGAGCAGCGTGAAGGTAATGTCGCGATTCTGCCTTATCTCGACGGCGACGACATCGCGGATCTCGGTAAAATCGGCGCTGGCGCTGACCGGCCGCTTGTCCGCCTCGAGGATCTCGAACGCGACCTTGGCGCCGTTCGGCAAGAGGGCGCCGCGCCAGCGCCGCGGGCGGAAGGCGGTGATCGGCGTCAAGGCGAGGACGCCGCCGGCGAGCGGGATGATCGGCCCGTGCGCCGAGAGATTGTAGGCGGTGCTGCCGACTGGCGTCGCGACGAGGACGCCGTCGCCCATCAGCTCGTCGAGGCGGACGATGCCGTCGACGCTGATGCGGATCTTCGCCGCCTGGCGCGCCTCGCGGAGCAGCGATACCTCGTTGATGGCGAGCGCCGTATGGCACCGCCCGTCCTTGGCATGCGCGTTCATCTCGAGCGGATGCAGCGTCACCGGCTGGGCGCGGGCCAGCCGCTCGATCAGCCCGTCGGGGCGGAACTCGTTCATCAGGAAGCCGACCGTGCCGCGATGCATGCCGTAGATCGGCACGTGGCGGTCGAGATAGCGATGCAGCGTCTCGAGCATGAAGCCGTCGCCGCCGAGCGCGACGATGATGTCGGCCTGGTCCGGCGGCGTCGCCGTGTAGCGGCGCGTCAGCTCGGCGCGGCCAGCCTGCGCCGCCTCGGTGTCGGTGGCGACGAAGGCGACCGTCGTCTGGCGCGACTTTGCCGCGATGGCGGGCGCGTCGCTCACCCGCCGGTGACGCTCATATGGCGCGACACCGCCGGCCGATTATGGCGGCGGTCGATGATGAAATCGTGCCCCTTGGGCTTGCGCGAGATCGCCTCGTGAATCGCCGCCTCGAGCAGCTCGTCGCCCTCGGAGAGGCGCAGCGGGGCGCGCAGATCGGCGGCATCCTCCTGGCCGAGGCACATATAGAGCGTCCCGGTGCAGGTGACGCGCACGCGATTGCAGCTCTCGCAGAAATTATGCGTCAACGGGGTGATGAAGCCGACCCGCCGGCCGGTCTCGCCGACCGTGTAGTAGCGCGCCGGTCCGCCGGTGCGGTAGTCGCTCTCCGCGAGCGTCCAGCTTTTCTGCAATCGGCTGCGCACCAGCGAGAGCGGCAGGTACTGGTCGACCCGCGTCTCGCCGATCTCGCCCATCGGCATGACCTCGATGAAGACGAGGTCGAACCCCTCGTCGCCGCACCAGGCGACCAGCCGGTCGAACTCGTCGTCGTTGACGCCCTTGAGCGCGACGGTGTTGATCTTGACGGCGATGCCGGCGCGCTTGGCCGCCGCCAGCCCGTCCTTGACCACGGCAAGCTTGCCCCAGCGGGTGATGGCGGTGAATTTCTCGGGATCGAGCGTATCGAGGGAGACGTTGATGCGCTCGACGCCGCACTCGCGCAGCTCCTCGGCGAAGCGGGCGAGCTGGCTGCCATTCGTCGTCAGGGTGAGCTCATCGAGCGCGCCGCTCGTGCGATGGCGGCCGAGGGCGCGGACCAGGCTCATGACGTTGCGCCGCACCAAGGGCTCGCCGCCGGTCAGGCGCAGCTTGCGCACGCCGAGCCGGATGAAGGCGCTGCACAGCCGGTCGAGCTCCTCGAGGCTGAGAATCTCCGCCTTGGGCAGGAAGGTCATGTCCTCGGCCATGCAATAGACGCAGCGGAAGTCGCAGCGATCCGTCACCGAGACGCGCAAGTAACTGATATGGCGACCGAACGGGTCGATCATGCGGGCGTGGTCCCTAGTCAGGCGAACGGGGTCAGGCGAACGGGGCTCGAATGTCTAATGACTACCATAGCATAGCGGTTGCCGCGGCAGGCGGCCAGCCTGCCGCCACCCCCTCACGTGACGGCGCCGGGGGCAGATTTCAAGCCGGGAGGTCGGTGCAGGCCACGCTTGAACCGCCCCCCTTGCTGCACCATCATCGAGGCATGGAGGAATTCACCGTCAGGCCCAATCCGGATGATCCCCGCCTCACCCGTGCGGTGAGCGGCATCGACCAGGAAGGGCGCGCGATCGAGACGGCGGTGGTGATGGAGCGGCCGCTGACCTTGTTCCTCAACGGCCAGGAGATCGTCACCATGATGACGATCGGCGACCATCCCGACTACCTCGCCATCGGCTATCTGCTCAACCAGAACATGCTGCGCGCCGACGATCGGATCACGGCGGTCGAGTACGACGAGGATCTCGAGACCGTCATCGTGCGAACCGTGCGCAAGACCGATTTCGAGAAGAAGCTGCGCAAGAAGACGCTGACCTCGGGCTGCGCCCAGGGCACCGTGTTCGGCGATCTGATGGAGAAATTCGCCGATATCCGCCTGCCCGCGGATGCCGTGCTCAAGACGTCGTGGCTCTATGCGCTGAGCAAAAAGATCAACACGGCGCCGAGCCTCTACCTCGCGGCCGGGGCGATCCATGGCTGCGTGCTCTGCGAGGCGGACCGGCCGCTCGTCTACATGGAGGATGTCGGCCGCCACAACGCGATCGACAAGATCGCCGGCTACATGCATCGCCACGGCATCACCCCTTCCGGCAAGATATTCTACACCACCGGCCGGCTGACCTCGGAGATGGTTATCAAGACGGTGCAGATGGGCATTCCGATCCTCGTCTCGCGCTCGGGGTTCACCGCCTGGGGCGTCGATCTCGCGCGCCAGGCCGGGCTGACGCTGATCGGCCGCGCCAAGGGACGCCGCTTCGTCGCGCTCTCGGGTGCCGAACGCATCGTCTTCGACAGCGATCCCAGCGCCGCCGAGGAGGAGAATTCGCGATCGCGGCGCAAGGCGAGCCGCGAGGCGGACGACGCGGCGTGACCGTCGTCGGTATCCTGCTGGCCGGCGGGTTGTCGCGCCGCATGGGCGGCGGCGACAAATGCCTGCGCCCGCTCGGCGCTACGACCATCCTGGCGCGAATCATCGCGCGCGCCGCGCCGCAGGTCGCCGCGCTGGCGCTCAACGCCAATGGCGATCCCGCCCGCTTCGCCGAATATGGCCTGCCGATCGTCGCCGACAGCATTCCCGATTTCGCCGGCCCGCTCGCCGGCGTGCTGGCTGGGCTCGATTGGGCCGCCGCGCGCCACACCGACGTCACCCACGTCGCCAGCTTCGCCGCCGATGCGCCGTTCCTGCCGCGCGATCTGGTGGCGCGCTTGGTCGCCGCCCGTGAGCGCGAGGGCGCCGATCTCGCCTGCGCCGCGTCGGGCGGCCGCACCCACCCGGTCTTCGGTCTGTGGCCGGCCGCCCTGCGCGACGAATTGCGCCGCGCCATGGCGGCGGACGGTATTCGCAAGGTCGATGCCTGGACTTCGCGCTATCGCCTGGCCGTCGTCGAATATCCGGTCGAGCCCTTCGATCCCTTCTTCAACACCAACCGGCCCGACGATCTCGTTGTCGCGGCGGCGCTGGTGGCGGCCGAGGGCGCCTAGCCGGCGAGGGTGGGAATTCCGGTCTTGCCTCGATCGCAGTTCCGGCAGTTATAGTGGCGGCAATGGGGTCGGGGGGATCAGGCGTCTCGATGCAAGGGGAGCGGGTTATTGCAGCGCTTGCCGACGCCGGCGCTCACGCGCCCGCCCCAGGCGGTACGTGAGAGCAGCGTCCGAAAGCCTGGCGCGGATGCAGCGGGCGGTCTATTGCACGCTCGATCCCCGTCATGCCAGCGCTCCCGCGCGAATCTTTCGCTTCGTTCACCATGCACTGGTGATCACCGGCATCGCTTCCGTCGTCCTCGCGACGGTGCCGCAAATTGCCGAGAGCTATGCCGTCGCCCTGGAGGCGGCGTTCCATCTCGCTCTCGCCTTCTTTCTCGTCGTCTACATGCTGCGTATCTTCGCCATGCCGGCGGCGCCCTGGGCGCATCCGCACCATCCCTGGCGCGACCGGCTGCAATGGGCGGTGTCCTTCGCTGGGCTAGTCGATCTCCTGTCGACCTGGCTTGTGCTCGTCGCGGGCCTCTTGGAGCTAGGGCCGGACTCGGCTCATCTCGCAGCCATTCTCTGGCTCTTCAAGTTCGTACCTTATTCCGAAGGTCTGACGCTGCTCGGGCGCGTCATCGAGAACACCCGCTCGACGCTGATCTCGGTGCTGCTCTGCTTCGTCATCGTGTGGCTTTGCGCCGGGACCCTCGCTTATGTGCTGGAGCGCGACGTTCAGCCGGCAACCTTCGGCAGCATCCCGGCCGCGCTGTGGTGGACCGTGGTCACCCTGACGACGACGGGCTATGGCGATACCGTGCCGATTACGCTGGCCGGGCGCGTTCTCGCCGGCGTGGTGATGATCTCGGGCATCTCGGTGTTTGCCCTGCTCGCCGGCATGCTGGCCAACGGTTTTGCGGAGGAGGTGCGGCGACGCGATCTGATGCGGACCTGGGATCTCGTCACCCGCGTGCCGTTCTTCAACGGCGTAGGCGCCGAGGTGGTCGCGGAGGTGGCGCGGCTGCTGCGCCCACGCGACGTCCAGCCTGGCACCGTCATCATGCGGCGGGGCGAGCCCGGTGATTGCATGTATTTCGTCGTCTCGGGCGAGGTCGAGATCCGCCTGCGACCGACGCCGCTGCGCTTCGGTCCCGGCGCCTTCTTCGGCGAGATCGCCTTGGTCACCGGCGAGCCGCGCACAGCCACCGCGGTGGCGGTGAAATTCTCCGTGCTGCTGTCGCTCCACCTCACCGATTTCCGCCACCTCGTGGCGCGCCGTCCCGAGCTGACGGCGGCGATCGAGGAGGAAGCGGCGCGCCGCAAGGCGCAGACCGACGGCAACCTTGCCTAGGCTTGCCGAAACCCACGAGAAGGGAGAGGGACGATGCCGTTCGTGAGCACCGCCGACGGGGTGAAGCTTTATCTCGAGGAGGTCGGCAGCGGAACGCCGATCATCTTCGTGCACGAATTTGCCGGCGACCACCGCAGCTGGGAGCCGCAGCTGCGCCACTTCGCCCGGCGCTATCGCTGCATCGCCTTCAATGCGCGCGGCTATCCGCCCTCCGATGTGCCGAGCGATGGCGGGCAATACTCCCAGGACCACGCGCGCGACGACATCCGCGCCGTGCTCGACGGGCTGTCGATCGCCAAGGCGCATGTCGTCGGCCTCTCGATGGGCGGCTTCGCGACGCTGCATTTCGGCCTGCAATATCCCGAGCGCGCCTTGTCGCTCGTCGTCGCCGGCTGCGGCTACGGTGCCCAGCCCGGCAAGCGCGCGCAGTTTGAGCAGGAAGTCGAGAACACCGCCGAGACGATCTCCACGCAGGGCATGGCGAAAGCGGCCGAAGGCTACGCACTCGGGCCGACAAGGGTGCAGTTCCAGAACAAGGATCCGCGCGGCTGGGCCGAGTTCGCCGCCCAGCTCGCCGAGCATTCCTCGACCGGCTCGTCCTTGACCATGCTGGGCGTGCAGCGTCGCCGCCCGTCGCTCTATGATCTCGTCGACCGGATGCAGCGCCTCGCGGTGCCGACGCTCATCGTCACCGGCGACGAGGACGAGCCCTGCCTCGAGCCCGGCCTCCTGATGAAGCGGTCGATCAAGACGTCCGGTCTCGTCGTCATGCCGAATAGCGGCCACACGATCAATCTCGAGGAGCCGGACCTCTTCAACCGCGTCTGCGACGATTTCTTCCACCAGGTCGAGTCCGGGCGCTGGCCGACGCGCGACAAGCGGGCGACCAGCACGACCATTCTCGGCAATCGCTAGGTTAGGCTTCTAGTTCACCTTCGGGTCGACGGGCAGCGCGACGAACTGCGCCGCGCCGTCGCGCTCGATCTTGACGAGAACCAGCTTGCGGCCGGCCTTGCGCGCCGCCTCGACCTTCTCGGTGACCTGCTCCGGCGTGGCCACGGCGTCGCGGCCGATGGCAGCAACGACATCGCCGGCCTGCACGCCGCGCTTCGCCGCCGGCCCGCCCTCGTCGACATCGACGACGACGACACCCTTGGTATCCTCGGGAAGCTCGAGATCGCGGCGCAGCTCGGGCGTTACCTTGGCGAGCGACATGCCGGCCGTATCGACGGTCGGAATGTCCTTCGGCGGGGGCGCGGCGGGTGCCGCGGTGACGAGCTTGTCGGGATTGAGCGGCCCGATCTTGATATCGACGCTGCTCTCCTTGCCGTCGCGCCATAGCGTCAGCTTCACCGTCTTGTCGGCCGGCGTCTCGGCGACCAGGCGCGGCAGCTGCCGCGTACGTTCGATCGGCTTGCCGTCGAAGCTCAATATGACGTCGCCTGGCTGCAGCTTGGCCTTGGCCGCCGGGCTGTTCTGGTCGACATCGGTGACGAGGGCGCCGCGCGCCTTGTCGAGGCCGATGCTCTCAGCGATCTCGTCGGTGACCGCCTGAATGCGGACGCCGACCCAGCCGCGCTCGACCTTGCCGTTCTTCTGCAATTGCTCGATGACCGGCCGGGCAAGCGAGGACGGGATGGCGAAACCGATGCCGATCGAGCCGCCGGAGGGCGAATAGATCGCCGTGTTGATGCCGATCAGCTCGCCGGCGAGATTGACTAGCGGGCCGCCCGAATTACCGCGATTGATGGGCGCGTCGGTTTGCAGGAAATCGTCATAGGGGCCGGCATGGATGTCGCGGGCGCGGGCCGAGACGATGCCGGCGGTGACCGAGCCGCCGAGCCCGAACGGATTGCCGACGGCGAGCACCCAGTCGCCGACCCGCGCGTTGTTGGAATCGCCCCATGTGATCTCGGGCAGCGGCTGCTTCGCCTCGACCTTGAGGAGGGCGAGGTCGGTCACCGTGTCGCGCCCGACGATCTGGGCCTTGAGGATAGTGTCGTCGGCCAGGATGACGTTGATCTCCTCGGCGCCGGCGATGACATGGTTGTTGGTGACGATCAGGCCGGAGGCATCGATGATGAAGCCCGAGCCGAGCGAATGGACCAGCGGGCGCGGCGCGCCCTGGCCGTTGCGGCCGCTGCGATTGTTGAAGAAGTCACGGAAGAAATCGTCGAAGGGCAAGCTCGGCGGGGCTTCCGGCGTTTCGGCGGTTTCCTTGTCGGTGCCCTTCTCGGGCATCGCCTGCGTCGTCGAGATGTTGACGACGGCGGGTACCAGCTTGTCCGCGAGGTCGGCGAACGAATCGGGCAGGGGGCGTCCCTGCGCCAGAACGGGGGTGGTCAGCGCCAGCAGAGCGAGGCCGGCGAGCACGCTTCGCGGCACCAGCCAATGTGGTGCCGGGAAGCCGGCTCGAATCGGGGCATTTACGGCGCAGAAACCAAGCAACGTCGTCCTCCAAGAATATGTCGACCGGCCGTGGTGCGAAATCGATGACCGACGTCGCGACTTTCTACGCAAATCGCGACTAGGCGAGAAGGGGATAGCCCAAATTCGCCGCCCTGTCCCGGTAATCGAACAAGATGCCATAGTCGGCGGCGTCGGCGGGTGCCATTCCTGTGAGGAAGAGGGCCGCGCGGCTCGCCGCCAGGGCCGGATCGGCGAGCGCCTCGGCGAGCGCGTCGCGCAGCATCCGGATCGTTGCTGGCGGTTGCGCCCGCGCCGTCACGAAGGGCAGGGTCGGGCTTGGGGCGGTGCGGGCGAGTATGCGGGTCGCAGCGGCGAGCGCCGGCCGATGGCGGGCGAGCAGGGCATAGCTGACGCAATCGATCGCGGTGACATCCGTCTCGCCCTGGGCGAGCGAGGCGAGGCTCGCGGCGTGACCGCCGGTTTCGACGATCTGGCCGAGGAAACGCCCGGCCGTGGCGTAAGGCGCGAAGGCGAGGCGCGCCAGATTCATCCCGGTATTGGAATCCCAGGAATTGAGGGCGAAGCGCCTGCCGCGCAGATCGGCGATGGTCTGCGCCGGCGACGCCGCCGCGACCAGGAGGAAGCTGCAATACGTCGCGCCGCTGCAGCCCGGGGCGTCGTGGATCGGTGCCGCGACGATGCGCAGCCGCGCGCGATAGTCGTGCAGCGCCGGGTAGCCGCAGCTCTGCGCGAAGAGGAGTTCGGGATGCCCCCAGGCCTGGTGATGATCGAGCTCGCGCGCCAGCGCCACGGGGACGTCCGCCAGCCCCGCCGCACGCAGCCGTACGGCGATCGCCGCCCAGAGCGCGTCGCTCGCCGGCCTGATCTCCGGCAAATCGTACATCGGCAGCTGCGCGATGGCCGCCATGTCGCGGAGGGCGTCCCTGCTTCGGCGAGCGGCCTAGAGCTCGCGGGCGAACGCTCGGTTCTTCGCCTTGAGGCTCTTGTCGGTGCCGAAAAAGGCGTGCTTCGACATGTCGGCGGAATAGCGGCTGGCCGGTGGGGTCCGGCCGAGCGCCTCGGCGACGGAGCGGATGTGGTGCGGCATGGCGCCGCAACAGACACCGAGATAGCGCGCGCCGATCGCATAGGCTTCCTTGGCGAACTCGGCCATCTCGAAGCGGTTGCAGGTCATCGGATCGAGCGCGATGGGAAACGGCATCTCGCTCGGCAGGCAGTCGCAATTCGGATCGCGCAGCGACTGGAAGGTTGGCTCCTTGTCATGCGTGCGGTAGGGAACCGGCAGGGCCGCCACCGGCACGTCGACGGCATCGACGATGCGCTTGATCAGCGGCAGCATCGTCTTCGGCCCGCGAATGCAGTTGAGGCCGACGACATCGGCGCCGGCATCGGCCAGCATCTTGCAGCAATCCTCGGGTGTCATGCCGTCGCGCGTCACCAGCGTCCGATGGATCGCCATGGTGACGACGGCGGGCAGCTTGGCTGACTTGATCGCCTGCAGCGCCAGCTTCGCCTCGCCGGCGTCCGAGAAGGTCTCGGCGATGATGAAATCGACCCCGGCATCGGCGGCCCAGCCGACCTGCTCGTCGAACATCGCGCGGGCGGCGCGCCGGCTTGCCGGATCGGCGGCGTCGTAGATGTTGGTGTTGCAGATGTCGCCGGCGAACAGCGTGCCGGTCTCGTCGGCGACTTTCTTGGCAATGCGCAGCGCCTGGCGGTTGATCTCCTCGAGCTCCGCCTCGCGGCCGATGATGCGCAGCTTCTCGCGATGGGCGTAGTAGGTGAAGGCCTCGACGATGTCGGAGCCGGCATGGACGAAGTCGCGATGCAGCTGCTCGACGACTTCGGGATGGTCGAGCACCGCCTCGGGCACGAAGGCACCCGCCTGCAGGTAGCCGCGCCGCTCGAGCTCGAAGAGATATCCCTCGGCGCAGATCACCGATCCCGTCGCCAGCCGCTCGCCAAGACTCTTGCCCGCCATCTTGCCCCCCATTGCCGGTTGTTCGTCGAGGGAGGGACAGTATCACTGGCACCGGATGAGGGAAATGCTGGCGGCGCTGCGGCTGGCCTCAGAGCAGGCTGAGCTGCTCGCCCGGGCGTGTCGGCTTGCGGAAGAGCGTGGTGTCGAGCTTGCCGATAGTGCCGCGATGGCGGAAGCCGAGACGCTTGCAGGCAAGCTCGAAGCGGATGCGCAGCACTTCGGCATAGCGGCCGGTGCCGGTCTGCCGCCTTCCCCATTGCGCATCGTATTCCTTGCCGCCATGCATCTCGGTGACCAGCGACATGACATGCTTCGCCTTGCCGGGGACATGCGTCTCGAGCCATTCGCGGAACAGCGTCTTGAGCTCGTGCGGCAGGCGGAGCGCGACATAGCCGGCCGTCGTCGCGCCCGCCTCCCGGCAGGCGGCGAGGATGTTCTCGAGCTCGGCATCGTTGAGCGCAGGGATCATCGGTGCGGCGAGCACGCCGGTCGGAATACCTGAATCGGCGAGGGCGCGGATCGTCTCCAGCCGCCGCTCGGGCGTCGCGGCGCGCGGCTCGAGCCTGCGGGCGAGGCTGCGATCGAGCGTCGTTACCGAGAGCGAGACCGTAGCCAGCCGCTTCTTGGCCATCGCCGCGAGAATGTCGATGTCGCGCTGGATAAGCGCCGATTTGGTGACGATGCACACTGGATGGTCGAGCTCCTGCAGCGCTTCGAGGATGCTGCGTGTGATCCCGAGCTTGCGCTCTGTCGGCTGATAGGGATCGGTATTGGTGCCCATGGCGATCACCTTGGGCACATAGCCTGGCGCGCTCAGCTCCTTGGCCAGCAGCGCCGCGGCATTGGGCTTGGCGAACAGGCGGGATTCGAAATCCACGCCCGGCGACATGCCCAGATAG